>NZ_JBEYXQ010000012.1:0-224117 GCF_040645115.1 Streptomyces sp. NPDC046860
CCAAGTACATCCAGTACGAGGGAGATCCGGGCGCACGCCGAGAGCACGCACCAGACGCCGCGGGCTGCTCCACGAAGATCCACCGGACAGGCCCTGGCTACCCTGGCGCCGTGAAGGACATCCGGCTCCTGCTGGCCGAGGACCAGGGCATGATGCGCGGCGCGCTGGCCCTGCTGCTGGGCATGGAGGACGACATCGAGGTGGTCGCGCAGGTGTCGGCGGGGGACGCGATCGTGCCGGCCGCCGTGGAGCACCGGCCGGACGTGGCGCTGCTGGACATCGAGCTGCCTGGGCTGAGCGGTCTGGACGCGGCGGCGCTGCTGCGGGAGCGGGTGCCCGGGTGCCGGGTGCTGATCCTGACCACCTTCGGCAGGCCCGGCTATCTGCGCCGGGCGATGGAGGCGGGGGCGGCCGGTTTCCTGGTGAAGGACGGTCCGGTGGAGGAGCTGGCGCAGGCGGTGCGCCGGGTGCTGGCCGGGGAGACGGTGGTCGACCCGGCGCTGGCGGCGGCCGCGCTGAGCGCGGGGCCGAATCCGCTGACGGGCCGCGAGCGCGAGGTGCTGACCGCCTCCGTGGACGGCGCGACCGTCGCCGACATCGCCGCCCGGCTCCACCTCTCGGAGTCCACGGTCCGCAACTACCTCTCCGCGGCCATCGGCAAGACCGGCACCCGCAACCGCGCGGAGGCCGTGCGGGAGGCCAGACAGCGCGGCTGGCTGTGACGCAGGCACTGACATCCGGTCAGAAACCCATGACTCGGTCAAGAATTCATTAGCGTCCCGAAGCAACGGAATAGTTGCCCGTGCATACGAGGTTCACCCGGTACGTATTCACGCGGGAGGACCTCATTTCCATGACCAACACCACACCCGACCCCACCCGGAAGGCGGCCGGGGCCGTCGTCCCGGTGCTCGCCTTCGCGGGCATCGTGGTCGCGGTGATGCAGACCCTGCTCGTGCCGGTCATCAAGGACCTGCCGCAGCTGCTGGGCACCGAGCCGAGCAACGCGACGTGGGTCCTCACCTCCACCCTGCTCTCCGGCGCCGTCGCCACCCCGATCATGGGCCGCCTCGGCGACCTGTACGGCAAGCGCCGGATGCTGATCCTCAGCCTGTCCGTGATGGTGGCCGGCGCCCTGGTCAGCGCCCTCACCAGCCAGCTGCTCCTGATGATCGTGGGCCGCACCCTCCAGGGCTTCGCCATGGGCGCGATCCCGCTGGGCATCGGCCTGATGCGCGACATGCTCCCGCGTGAGCGGCTCGCCTCCGCCATGGCGCTGATGAGCTCCTCGATCGGCGTCGGCGGCGGCCTGGCCCTGCCCGCCGCCGCCCTGGTCGCACAGCACACCGACTGGCACGCCCTGTTCTACGGCGCCGCCGGCCTCGGCGTGCTCGCCATCGGCCTGACCCTGCTGGTCGTCCCCGAGTCCCCGGCCCGCGCGAAGGGCTCCTTCGACTACCCGGGCGCCCTCGGCCTCTCCGCCGGTCTGGTGCTGCTCCTGCTGCCCGTCACCAAGGGCAGCGACTGGGGCTGGTCCTCCGGCACCACGCTGGGCCTCTTCGGCGGCGCGCTCGCCGTGCTGCTGCTGTGGGGCGTGTACGAGCTGCGCATACCGGCCCCGCTGGTCGACCTGCGTACCACCGCCCGCCGCGAGGTGCTGCTCACCAACCTCGCCTCGATCATGGTCGGCGTCAGCTTCTACGTCGTCTCGCTGGTCCTGCCCCAGCTGCTCCAGCTCCCCACCGCCACCGGCTACGGCCTGGGCCAGTCGATGGTGGTCGCCGGTCTGTGCGTGGCCCCGCTGGGCCTGACGATGATGTTCACCGCCCCGGTCTACGCCCGCCTCTCGGCCCGCTACGGCCCCCGCACGACCCTGATCACCGGCCTGCTGGTCATCGCGGTCGGCTACGCGGGCGGCCTCGGCCTGATGGACGCCGCCTGGCAGACGATCATCACCTCGGTGGTCCTCGGCGCGGGCATCGGCCTGGCCTACTCCTCGCTGCCCGCGCTGATCGTGGGCGCGGTCCCGGCCTCCGAGACGGGCGCCGCCAACGGGCTCAACACCCTGATGCGCTCCATCGGCACCTCGGTCTCCAGCGCCGTCATCGGCATGGTGCTGGCCAACACGGCGCAGGACCTGGGCGGCGGGGTCGCGGTGCCCACGATGCACGGCTTCCGGGTGTCGTTCCTGATCGCCACGGCCGCCGTGCTGGTGGGCCTGGCGCTCGCGGTGTTCCTGCCGCGCACCCCGCGTCCGGCCGCCGAGCACACCCAGCTGCGGGCCAGCAGCGAGGAGGACGCGGTGCTGGAGCGCGCCGGGGAGGTGCTGCGCGGCTTCCGGGGCCGGGTGCTGGACTCCTCCGGCGCCCCCGTGGCCCGCGCCAAGGTCACCCTGATCGACCGACGGGGCCGGCAGGCCGGCACCACGCTCTCCGCGGCGGACGGCAGCTACGCGCTCGCCGTCCCCGCCGAGGGCCCGTACGTGCTGGCCGCCCGGGCCGCCGGGCACGGCCCGCTGGCCTCCTCGGCGTCGCACGCCGGGGACGAGCGTCCGGTCGAGCTGGACCTGCCGCTGCCGGTCGAGACCGTCACGGCGTGATCCCGTAGGAAACCCCCGCCACCGCACCCCCCGCCCGGCTCCGGGCGGGGGGTGCGGCAGCATGGGGCGACCCGTGATCCGTACGACCGAGAGGAACCCCGCATGACCGCGGCACCGAAGCCCGAGATCCTGGCCGCGTTCGAGGCCGCGAAGGGGTTCATGCCCGTGGACGAGGGGCTGGCGCTGTACGCGGCGGCGCTGGAGGCCGGGCGGCTCGGGCTGCCGCTGCTGGAGGTGGGCACCTACTGCGGGCGCTCCACCGTGCTGCTGGCCGACGCGGCCCGCGAGGCGGGGGTCACCGCGCTCACCGTCGACCACCACCGGGGCAGCGAGGAGCAGCAGCCGGGCTGGGACTACCACGACCCGGAGACCGTAGACCCCGAGGTCGGCCTGATGGACACCCTCCCCGCCTTCCGGCGCACCCTGCACCGGGCGGGCCTGGAGGACCACGTGATCGCGCTGGTCGGCCGCTCCCCGCAGGTCGCCGCGGTGTGGAACTCCCCGGTGGCGCTGGTGTTCGTCGACGGCGGCCACACCGACGAGCACGCGAGCGCCGACTACGAGGGCTGGGCCCCGCACGTCGCGCCCGGCGGC
Source organism: Streptomyces sp. NPDC046860 (assembly GCF_040645115.1). Lineage (NCBI taxonomy): Bacteria > Bacillati > Actinomycetota > Actinomycetes > Kitasatosporales > Streptomycetaceae > Streptomyces > Streptomyces sp. NPDC046860. Next base: position 3,194 of record NZ_JBEYXQ010000012.1, read on the forward strand.
CTGCTCGTCATCCACGACGTGTTCCCCGAGCCTGAGGACGAGTTCACCGGCCAGGCGCCCTACCGGGTGTACCTGCGGGCGCTGGCCTCGGGGGCGTTCACGGAGGTGTCGGCGACGGGTTCCCTGCGGGTGCTGCGGCGTACGGCCGAAGGTATCTGACGACTCGTCAGGTCAGGGCGCGCCCGTGTCCGCGCCGGGCCGGACGTGCCGTTAGGGTGGCCGGGTGTCGTACGAAGGCCCGGAAACCGAAGCTCCCCGGCCGCGCCGCTCCCGGCGCGCCCTGACCATCACGTTCGCCACGCTGGCGCCCCTCGCCCTGCTCGGCTGGCTGGGCTGGGCGGCCCTGGGCGACGAGCCGGGCCGCCCGGCCGGTGCCGCGAGCGCGCCGCCGTCGGCGTCCGCGGCGCCGGGCGGTGAGGGCAGCCCCTCGCCGGGCACGCGCCCGCTCGCGGGCAAGGTCGTCGTCATCGACCCCGGTCACAACGAGGGCAACTTCCGGCACACGGCCGAGATCAACAAGCAGGTCGACGTCGGCAACGGCACGAAGGAGTGCGACACCACCGGCACCTCCACCGACGCCGGTTACGCCGAGGCGAAGTTCACTCTCGACGTCGCCCACCGGCTGCGGACGCTGCTGGAGGAGCAGGGCGCCACGGTGAAGCTGACCCACGACGGCGACCGCGCGTGGGGCCCGTGCGTGGACGAGCGGGCCCGCATCGGCAACGCCGCCCACGCGGACGCGGCGATCTCGCTGCACGCGGACGGCTCGGCCCAGGGCAACCGGGGGTTCCACGTGATCATGCCGGGCGAGGTGCACGCGGGCGCTTCGGACACCCGGCCGATCGTGGCCCCCTCCAAGAAGCTGGGTGAGCGGGTCGCGGACGGCTACCGCCGTTCCACCGGCGAGCCCTTCTCCAACTACCTGGGCGAGGGCACCGGGATGGTCACGCGCACGGACCTGGGCGGTCTCAATCTGTCAACGGTTCCGAAGGTCTTCATCGAGTGCGGGAACATGCGGGACACGTCCGACGTGGCCCTGCTGACCAGCGGTCCCTGGCGGCAGAAGGCCGCGCAGGGGATCTCTGAGGGAATCGTGAGTTTCCTGCACGAGTCGTGACCGCCGGGCGAAACCGTCCGCACAGCGGATCACGCGGACGGTACTGTCTACCGACGACGAGACGACCTACGAAGGACCTGATGAAGTGAATATCCGCTCCCTCACTAGAGGCGACGGCGTGGTGATCGGGGCAGCGCTGTTGCTGCTCATCGCGTCGTTCTTCGACAACTTTTCGTACGACGAGATCGCCGGCGACGTCGACATGCCGAACCTCTGGGAGAGCGGCCCGGTCCTGCTGAGCGTCGTCCTGGCAGGTCTGATCGCCGCCGCGCTCGTCGTCACCGCCCGCGCCCTGCCGCAGCCCCGCAAGGTCGCCGGTCTCGAACTCGGGCTGCTCGGCACGGCGTTCGCGGTGTTCGCCGCGTGGAGCGCGCTGGGCAATGTGATCGACCCGATCGGCGGGCTGGACAACATCGCGTCCGGCTCCAAGTCGCCGAGCGCCGGCACCGGTCTGATCCTCGCGCTGGTCGCCACGCTGCTGATGGCGGCCGCCGCCGTCGCCACCCCGCTCGTCCCGGCCCTCCAGGCCGCGCTGATCCCGGCCCCCAAGCCGGCCGCCCCGCAGCCTTACGGCGCCCAGCCGCCCCAGGGTTACGGCTACCCCGGTGCCCCGGCCGCGTCCTTCGGCGGTCAGCCGCAGCAGGGCCAGGCGTTCGGGCAGACCGCCGCCCAGGGGGCCCCGGCGCCGCAGCAGGCGGCCGCCGCCGACTTCTCGCCGTTCTGGTTCGCCGTGCCGGTGGCCCGCCCGCTGTACGCGGAGGACGGCTCGCCGAACCCGGTCGCCGAACTGGCCCCCGGCACCTGGTACCTGGCGGTCGAGCAGCGCGGTGCCGCGCTGCTCGCACAGACCCAGGACGGCCGTCGCGGTGTCCTGCAGGACACCTCGGGCATCCAGCGCGGCTGAGCCCGCGGAACCGTCGTGCGCGGCCCCTCGCCCTTCCGGGCGGGGGGCCTTCGCCGTCCTCAGCCCTTGGAGAGGTCCGAGGTGGAGGGCACCTGGTCCTTGACCGGTGCGCCCGCGCTCGCGCCCGCGGCCTTCACCTGGTTGATGATGTCGTCGTAGGAACTCATCGCGCCCGTATCGCCGTTGCGCAGCTTGGCCGGCAGGTCCTTGAGGCTCTCGATGCCCGCGGTCAGCGGTGCGAGCGCCTTGGACAGCACCGGGTCGCCCTGGGCGTTCTTCTGCGCGGCCTTGAGCCGGTTGTAGGCGAAGGCACCGGCGAGACCGGCCTTGACCAGGGCCACCTTGCGGCCGTCGGCGCCCTTCTTGAACGTCCCGGCCCGCCAGGGCTTCACGATCCACTGGTACGTCGCCCCGGCCGCGAGGCCCGCGTTGGCGACGAAGCGGGTCTTGGCGAACTTCTGGCGCTCGGCGGACGTGCTGGGGCTCGGACTGGCCGCGGCGGGGGTCTTGGTGCTGGTCTTGTCGTCACTGCCGCAGGCGGCGGTACCGGCCAGCAGGGCGCAGCACAAGATGAGCGCCACCCAGGTGCGGCGCAGCGGAACGGGCACGCGGTCCTCCGGACGTGTCTGGCCGAGCGGGTCTCCTGGTCCGAAGCCTTGCCCGGCCTCGTGGCGGGCGCCAGCCGGGAGGCCCGTACGGGGTGCCGGGCCCGGGATTACGGGCCTGTGGCCGGTTTCAGGGGGCGTGCAGCGGCAATTCGAACACCATGTCTCGATACCACTCAGGCACCAACCAGGCCGGCCGGGTCATCGCCGTCATAGCCGACGTGATGGCCATCATCCTCGGTCTGTGGATCTTGATGTACCTGTTGGACGCGAACCGGGGCAACGCCCTGGTCGACTTCGTCCATGACGCGGCCGCGTTCCTGGCCGGCTGGTCCCACGACCTGTTCACCTTCGACGAGGCGTGGGCCAGGGTCGTCGCCGGCTACGGACTGGCCGCCGTGGTCTACCTGTTCATCGGCCACGCCATCGCCGGCCGACTGCACCGGTGACCCGACGGGCCCCGGCCGCCGCTCAGTCGCAGCAGTCGGGGTCCAGTCCGAGGGGCAGGCGCTCGCCGCCGAAGACGGCGCCGGTGGCGTCGTGACCGCCGAGGGCGGCGACGGCGAGGACCAGGGAGCCCGCGGTCCAACTGGTCAGCTCCCGCGGCCAGACGGCGTCGTCGTCGAAGACGTAGCCGGTCCAGTACAGGCCGGACTCCGGATCGCGCAGGTGCTGGACGGACTGCAGGATCTCCAGCGCGCGGTCGGACTCCCCCACCGCCCAGAGCGCCAGGGCGAGTTCGCAGGACTCGCCGCCGGTCACCCAGGGGTTGGGGACGACGCAGCGCACGCCCAGGCCGGGCACGACGAAGCGGTCCCAGCCGGCCTCGATGCGCTCCTTGGCCTCGGCGCCGGTGAGCGCACCGCCGAGGACCGGGTAGTACCAGTCCATCGAGTAGCGGTTCTTGTCGAGGAACCGCTCCGGGTGGCGCCGGATGGCGTGGCGCAGCGCGCCCACCGCCAGTTCCCAGTCGGGCTGCGGCTCCTCGCGCTGCTCGGCGATGGCCAGCGCGCAGCGCAGGGCGTGGTGGACGGAGGAGCTGCCGGTGAGCAGGGCGTCGGTCGCGGCCTCGCCCTCGGCGTCGACGCGCCAGCCGATCTGGCCGCCGGGCTGCTGCAGCCGCAGCACCCATTCGACGGCGGCGTACACGGTGGGCCACATCCGGTCCAGGAAGGTGTCGTCCCCGGTGGACAGGTAGTGGTGCCAGACGCCGACGGCTATGTAGGCGGTGAAGTTGGACTCGCGGGCGCTGTCGGTGACGTCGTCGTGGGCGCCGTCGGCGTAGGCGGCGTACCAGGAGCCGTCGTCGTTCTGGTGGTCGGCGAGCCAGCGGTAGGCGCGCTCGGCGGCCGCGTGCTCGCCTGCCGCGTCGAGGGCCATGGCGGCCTCGGTGTGGTCCCACGGGTCGAGGTGGTGGCCCCGGAACCAGGGGATGGCGCCGTCGGCGCGCTGCACGCCGAGGATGCCCCGGACGGTGTCGGCGGCCTGCTCGGCGGTGAGGACGCCGGTCAGTACGAGGTGGTCGGTCCTGGGGGTGGTCACGGGGCGTCCGTCCCGGCGAGGTCCGGGCGGGGCAGGTGGGGCTTGGTCGCGTAGGCGACGAAGCTCTTGCCGATCAGCGGGTTGAGGGCCTGCTCGGCGACCCGCGTGGCCAGGGGCTTCTTCATGATGTCCCAGACCAGCAGCTTGTGGTACGCCCGCACCGGCAGCGCCTTGTCGTTGTCGACGCCGAAGGCGCACTTGAGCCACCAGTACGGCGAGTGCAGCGCGTGCGCGTGGTGGGTGCCGTACGGCTTCAGGCCGGCGCCGCGCATCTTGGCGAGGAGTTCCTCGGCACGGTAGATGCGGATGTGGCCGCCCTCGACCTCGTGGTAGGCGTCCGAGAGCGCCCAGCAGATCTTCTCGGGGCCGTAGCGGGGCACGGTGACGGCTATGCGGCCGCCGGGCTTGAGCACGCGGACCATCTCGGCGAGCACGCCCTTGTCGTCGGGGATGTGCTCCATCACCTCGGAGATGATGACGACGTCGAAGGACTCGTCGGGGAAGGGCAGGGCGAGCGCGTCGCCCTCCATCGCGGTGGCGGTGGCGCCCTCGGGGGCCTCGCCGGCCTCCTTCATCGCCGCGAACCACTTGGCGACCTCGCGGATCTCGTCCGCGTTCTGGTCCAGGGCCACGACCTGGGCGCCGCGCCGGTAGCACTCGAAGGCGTGCCGGCCGGCCCCGCAGCCGAGGTCCAGGACACGGTCGCCGGGGGCGAGCGGGAACCGGGAGAAGTCGACGGTCAGCACGTGGCCCTGCTTTCGAAGGAGCTTTCGGAGGATGCCGCACCGACGCCCGCCGCGGCCGCGACGGGGCGGTCGGCGGGGGCGTCCGGAAGGGGTCTGCCGGTGCGCGGGCGGGCGCGGTCGATCGCCTCGCGGTAGCGGGCCACGGTGCCCTCGGCGGCGCGGGCCCAGGTGAAGCGGGCGAGCACCCGCTCGCGGCCGGCCGCGCCGAGGCGGGCGCGCAGTTCGCGGTCGCCGAGCATCCGGGTCAGGGCGGCGGCCAGCGCTCCGGGGTCGCCGGGGGGTACGGCGAGGCAGGTCTCGCCGTCGGTTCCGGCGACCTCGGGGATGGCTCCGCCGGTGGTGGCGACCAGCGGGGTGGCGGTGGCCATCGCCTCGGCGGCGGGCAGCGAGAACCCTTCGTACAGCGAGGGCACGCAGGCGACTTCGGCGGAGCGGATCAGGTCCACCAGCTCGGCGTCGGAGATGCCCTTGACGAACTCGACGGCGCCTTCGAGGCCGTACCGCTCGATCGCCTGGGCGACCGGGCCCTCCTCGGGGCGCTTGCCGACGACGACGAGGTGGGCGCCGGGCTGTTCGGCGCGCACCTTGGCGAGGGCCTCCACCAGGAAGACCAGGCCCTTGAGGGGCACGTCGGCGCTGGAGGTGGTGACGATCCGGCCCGGCACCTCGGCCACGGCCGGGTCGGGCGAGAACAGGCCGGTGTCGGCGCCGATGTGGACGACGTGCACGCGGTCCTCGCGGACGCCGAGGTGGTCGACGATCTCCTGGCGGGAGCTGCCGGAGACGGTGAGCACGGACGGCAGCCGGCGGGCGACGCGCTTCTGCATGCGGGTGAAGCCGTACCAGCGGCGCACCGACAGGCGGCGCTGCCAGCCGTCGGCGGCGTCCAGTTCGAGCTGCCGGTCGACGGTGATGGGGTGGTGGATGGTGGTGACCAGGGGGGCGCCGAGGTCGCCGAGCAGGCCGTAGCCGAGGGTCTGGTTGTCGTGGACTATGTCGAACTCACCGCTGCGGGCGCGCAGTTGCCGCCCGGCGCGCAGGGAGAAGGTGAGCGGCTCGGGGAAACCGCCGGTCCACATGGTCGCCACTTCGAGGGCGTCGACCCAGTCCCGGTACTCGCCGCGGCCGGGGGTGCGGAACGGGTCGGGCTGGCGGTAGAGGTCGAGACTGGGCAGCTCGGTCAGGCTCAACCGGCCCTCGTAGTCCTCATGTTCGTCGAGGACGGGATAAGGCTGGGAGCCGATGACCTCCACCCGGTGGCCCAGGCGGGCGAGTTCACGGGAGAGGTGGCGGACGTAGACACCCTGGCCACCGCAGAACGGGTTGCCCTTGTAGGTGAGGAGCGCGATTCGGAGCGGTCGCCCGCCGTCGGCGGCGAAGCCCGAGGGAGCCGCCTGACTGGCCTCAGCGGTCACTCTGGGCCCCCTTCTGCCTGCACGGTCCCGCGAGACTACGACGGGACGACAATCCGGAACAACTTTCGGACTTGATCATCCAAGAGGCTCTGAATCTACCGGCAGGTAGGGGCGCTGTGAGCAGTGGATCAGGTGATTCACGCCACGACCGGCGGCTTCGGCGCCCCCGGTAAAGTGGGCGAGTCGTCATACACCCGTACGGGGGGAAGCCGGTGCGATTCCGGCGCTGACCCGCAACCGTCATCCGGCGCCCCTCGGGGCCCGGTGAGCCGGAACACCTCGGCGGGACGTTGACCGGCTCGCGTGCGCGGCGCTGTGCCGCGCACGGCACCGTCGAGGCATACGGGGCCGGGCCGCCGGGGTGGTTCCCGTGCGCGTCGGCTCCTCGCAGGAGAGGCAGTCGCCGACCATGAACGTCCGCCGCAGTGCCGCGGCTCTCGCCGCCATAGGCGTGCTGGCAGCAGCCGCGCCCGCCACGGCCGCCACGGCCGCCCCGTCCCCGAAGGCGGCGGTCCCGGCCGGCCTGTTCGGCAAGAGCGACCCCACCTACGACGGCGTCTGGCGCCAGTCCCTCGCCCTGCTCGCGCAGACCACCGTCGGCGAACGGCCCGCGGACCCGGCCGTGAAGTGGCTGGCCGGACAGGCTTGCGCCGACGGCGGCTTCGCCTCCTTCCGCGCCGACACCGGCAAGGCGTGCGGCGGCAAGGGCGCCCAGGCGGACACCAACAGCACGGCCGCGGCCATCCAGGCGCTCACCGCGGTCGGCGGCCACGACGACGTGACCGGCAAGGCCGTCGCGTGGCTGAAGAAGCAGCAGAACAAGGACGGCGGCTGGGGCTACGCGCCCGGCGGTCCCAGCGACACCAACTCCACCTCCGTGGTGACCGGCGCGCTGGCCGCCGCCGGGGAGAAGCCGGCCGGGCTGCGCGGCAAGGGGAAGACCCCCGGCGAGGCGCTGGCCGCGCTGGCCGTGCCCTGCGACGAGGACGGCGGCGGCGCGCTCGCCTACCAGCCGGACAAGAAGGGCAAGCTGATCGCCAACGAGGACGCCACGGCCGCCGGTGTGCTCGGCGCGCTCGGCAAGGGCTTCGTCGTGGAGCCCGGCAAGGCCCGCGCCAAGGCGCCCGCCTGCACCTCCGACGGCAAGGCCACCCCGGCCCGTCTTGCCGACAACGCCTCCGCCCACCTCATCGGCGCCGTCGCCAAGTCCGGCCACCTGATGTCCGCGCTGCCCGGCGCCGAGAAGCAGCCCGACTTCGGCAACACCGCGGACACCGTGGTGGCGCTGGCCGCGAACGGCTGGACCGGGCAGGCCGAGGCCCCGTACGCCTGGCTGGAGAAGAACGCCGCGAAGTGGGCGGAGCAGAGCGGCCCGGCCGCCTACGCCCAGCTCATCCTGAGCGCGCACGCGGTCGGCGCCGACCCGCGCGACTTCGGCGGCACCGACCTGGTGCGCGGCCTGGACAAGCTGGGCCCGGCCCCGGCGAAGGCCGCCACGGCGAAGCCCTCCGGCGCCGCCGAGGAGAAGGCCACCGAGAAGTCCGGCAACAGCGTCTGGTGGATCATCGGCGTCGGCCTGGTCGCCGGCATCGGCGTGGGCTTCCTGTTCAGCGGCCGGAAGAAGAACCGCCCGTGACCTGGGTCCGCCGTGCCGCGGCCCTGCTGGCCGCGTCCCTCCTCGTGCTGGCCGCCGCCTCCCAGGCGCGGGCCGCCGGATACCGGTACTGGTCCTTCTGGGACCGCGCCGGCGACCGGTGGACGTACGCGACCCAGGGCCCGGCGACGGAGCGTCCCGACGACGGCGCCGTGCGGGGCTTCCGGTTCGCGGTCAGCGCGGACTCCTCGGACGCGAACCGGCCGCGCGGCACGGCGGACTTCGGCTCGGTCTGCGCGAAGACGCCCGCGCGGGCGGGCACCAAGCGCGTCGCCCTCGTCCTCGACTTCGGCACCCCGGCCGACGCCCCCTCCGGGGAGCGGCCGCCGGCCCCGCGCACGGTCTGCGCCCGCGTGTCCCCCGACGCGACGACCGCCGACGCCCTGGCCGAGGCCGCGAAGCCCCTGCGCTACGACACCAACGCCCTGCTGTGCGCCATCGCCGGTTACCCGGCGCGCGGCTGCGGGGAACAGGTGGCGGCCCAGGGGAAGAAGCAGGAGAAGGAGCAGCAGAAGGAGCAGGGGAAGAAGTCCGCCGAGGCACCCGGGGACGACGGTCCCTCGCTCGGTCTCCCGCTGGGCGTCGGCGTGGTCGCCGTGCTCGGCGGGGCGGCGTTCTGGCAGGCGCGGCGGCGCCGGAATGCCTGACACCGGCGTCCGCGCCGCCCGCACCACCGTGCCGGTCAGTCGCCGGACCGGCACGGAACTGCACCCCGGTGCCTGGTGGCTGTGGTCGCTCGGGCTCGGCACGGCCGCCACCCGCACCACCAACCCGCTGCTGCTCGCCCTGCTGATGGCGGTGGCGGGCTATGTCGTGGCCGTGCACCGCTCCAGCGCGCCGTGGGCCCGCTCGTACGCGGCCTTCGTCAAGCTGGCGGCCGCCGTGCTGCTGATCCGGCTGGCGTTCACGGCCGTCCTGGGTTCGCCCGTCCCCGGTACGCACATCCTGTTCACGCTGCCCGGGACACCGCTGCCCGACTGGGCGCAGGGCATCCGGCTGGGCGGGCCGGTGTCTGCGGAGGCGCTGCTGTTCTCCGCCTACAACGGCCTGAAGCTGGCCGCCCTGCTGGTCTGCGTGGGCGCCGCGAACGCCCTGGCGAGCCCGGCCAGGCTGCTCAAGTCCCTGCCGGGCGCGCTGTACGAGGCGGGGGTCGCGGTGGTGGTCGCGCTGACCTTCGCCCCGCATCTCGTCGCCGACGTGCAGCGGCTGCGCGCCGCCCGCCGGCTGCGGGGTCGCCCGGACCGGGGGCTGCGGGGCCTGTTCCAGGTCGGGCTGCCGGTGCTGGAGGGCGCGTTGGAGCGTTCGGTCGCGCTGGCCGCCGCGATGGACGCGCGCGGCTACGGCCGTACCGCCGACGTCCCCGCCCCGGTGCGCCGTACGACCGCCGCGCTCACCCTGGGCGGGCTGATCGGGGTGTGCGCGGGCACGTACGGGCTGCTCACCGCCGAGGGCGGGGTGTACGGGCTGCCGGTGCTGCTCGCCGGGGCGCTGGCGGCGCTGGCCGGCCTGAAGCTGGGCGGCCGTCGCTCGCCGCGCACCCGGTACCGTCCGGCGCCGTGGGGGGTGCGGGCGTGGCTGGTGGCGGGCTCGGGCGTGGCCGTCGCCGCGCTGCTGACGCTGGCCTCCGTGCGCGACCCGGGCGCGCTGCACCCCGGTGTCGTCCCGCTGACCGCCCCCGCCCTGCCCCTGTGGCCCGCGGCGGCCGTGCTGCTGGGCCTGCTGCCCGTGCTCGTCGTACCCCAGGACCGCAAGGAGCCGTCGTGATCCGCTTCGAGGACGTCGCCGTCACCTACGACGGGGCGGCCGGACCGACCGTGCGAGGCGTGGAATTCGAGGTGCCCGAGGGTGAACTCGTGCTGCTCGTCGGGCCGTCCGGGGTGGGCAAGTCGACCGTGCTGAACGCGGTCAGCGGGCTGGTCCCGCACTTCACCGGGGGCACCCTGCGCGGCCGGGTCACGGTCGCGGGCCGGGACACCCGCACCCACAAGCCGCGCGAACTGGCCGACGTGGTGGGCACGGTGGGCCAGGACCCGCTGGCCCACTTCGTCACCGACACGGTGGAGGACGAACTCGCCTACGGCATGGAGTCGTTGGGCCTGGCTCCGGAGGTGATGCGGCGCCGGGTGGAGGAGACGCTCGACCTGCTGGGCCTGACCGGCCTGCGGGACCGTCCGATCGCCACGCTCTCCGGCGGGCAGCGCCAGCGCGTCGCCATCGGCTCGGTGCTCACCCCGCACCCCCGTGTGCTGGTCCTGGACGAGCCGACCTCGGCGCTGGACCCGGCGGCGGCGGAGGAGGTCCTCGCGGTCCTCCAGCGCCTGGTGCACGACCTGGGCACGACGGTCCTCATGGCGGAGCACCGGCTGGAGCGGGTCGTGCAGTACGCCGACCAGGTCGTGCTGATGCCCGCGCCCGGCGCTCCCCCGGTCCTCGGCACCCCGGCCGGGATGATGGCCGTCTCGCCGGTGATCCCCCCGGTGGTCGAGCTGGGCCGGCTGGCCGGCTGGTCCCCGCTCCCCCTGACCGTCCGGGACGCCCGCCGCAGGGCGGGCCCGCTGCGTGAACGCCTGGCCCTCGCCGAGGAGCCGGAGCGGACCGGACCTCCGCCGGCCGCCGCCGTCCCGGCCCCCCGCCGCCCGCTGCTGCGGCGCGGCGCCGCCGCCGCGCCCGCCGCTCCCGTGGTCGCCGAGGTCCGGGACCTCGCCGTGCGGCGGGGCCGGGTGGAGGCGCTGCGCGGTGTGGACCTGACCGTCGGCCCCGGCGAGACGGTCGCCCTCATGGGCCGCAACGGCGCCGGGAAGTCCACCCTGCTCGGCTCCCTCGTCGGGCTCGTCGCGCCCACCTCCGGCTCCGTCCAGGTCGGCGGGGCCGCCCCGCACCGGCTGAGGCCCGCCGAACTGGTGCGCCGGGTCGGCCTGGTGCCGCAGGAGCCGCGCGATCTGCTGTACGCCGACACGGTGGGCGCCGAGTGCGCCGCCGCCGACAAGGACGCGGACACCGCACCCGGCACCTGCCGGGCCCTGGTGTCGGACCTGCTGCCGGGCATCACGGACGACACGCATCCGCGGGACCTCTCCGAGGGCCAGCGCCTGGCGCTCGCGCTCGCCGTCGTGCTGACCGCGCGCCCCCCGCTGCTCCTGCTGGACGAGCCGACCCGCGGTCTGGACTACGCGGCCAAGGCCCGTCTGGTGACCGTGCTGCGCGGGCTGGCGGCCGACGGGCACGCCCTGGTGCTGGCCACGCACGACGTGGAACTGGCCGCCGAGATCGCACACCGGGTGGTGCTGCTGGCGGACGGCGAGGTGATAGCGGACGGCGCCACCACGAACATCGTGGTGTCCTCGCCCTCCTTCGCGCCCCAGGTCACCAAGATCCTGGCCCCGCAGCCCTGGCTGACGGTGTCCGAGGTACGGAGGGCGCTGGCATGACCCGTACCGCCGTCCGTGCCGTCCGGCTCGGCCCCCGTTCCGTCGCCGCGCTCGTGCTGGTCGGGGCGGTCGGGGTGGCCGCGTTCGGCTGGCCGTTCCTCGCGCCGCCCGGCTCGGGGCTCGGCGCGCACGCCGAGGACGCGCCCTGGCTGTTCGCGGGGCTGCTGTTGCTGCTGGTCGCGGTGGTGGCGGCGACCATCTCGGAGTCCGGGCTCGGCCCGAAAGCGGTCGCCATGCTGGGGGTGCTCGCGGCGACCGGCGCGGCGCTGCGCCCGATCGGCGCGGGCACGGCGGGCATCGAGCCGATGTTCTTCCTGCTGGTGCTCAGCGGGCGGGTGCTCGGCCCCGGTTTCGGCTTCGTGCTCGGCTCGGTGACGATGTTCGCCTCCGCCCTGCTGACCGGCGGGGTCGGGCCGTGGATGCCGTTCCAGATGCTGGCGATGGGCTGGTTCACGATGGGCGCGGGCCTGCTGCCGGGCGCCGGCCGCCTGCGCGGCGGGGCGGAGACGGCACTGCTGGCCGGCTACGGCTTCGTCGCGGCCTTCGCCTACGGCACGGTCATGAACCTGGCCGGCTGGCCGTTCATGGGGACCATGGCGTCGAACATCTCCTTCGACCCGCACGCGGACGTGCCCGCCAACCTGGCCCGTTTCCTCGCCTACTGCCTGGCCACCTCGATGGGCTGGGACCTGGGCCGGGCCGTCTGCACGGTCGTGCTCACCCTGACCCTCGGGCCGGCCGTGCTGCGCGCCCTGCGCCGGGCCACCCGCCGGGCCGCCTTCGAGACACCGGTCGCCTTCGACGCCCCGAAGGCGTGAGCCACCCCATATGGCCGAGGTCACCTACGATCCCGGACCGTAGACCTTTCTGTCCGTTTTGCACCTTCTTGCACCCCCTCTGACCTGCTCTTTGAGAGCCGGGTCACACGACAGGACATCACCGGCGGTCCGGCCGCAACTAGTAAAAGGGGGTATTGCGGACGTTTCGGAAGCTTGCTTCTCTGGAGTCCGTCGCCTGGCGCCACGGTCCTCACGGATCGCGGCGCCGACGCATGCGGCCACCACGCGGAGCGTGCTGGAACGCGAACGGCGACCCATCGTCCCCAACGTAAGAGGTTTTCGTGTCGTTCTCCGCCATCCGCCGCATCGCTTCCCCGAAGAAGGCCCTCACCGTGGCCGCCCTGGCCGCCGGTGTCGCCGGTGTCGCCCTCGGCGCCGCCCCCGCCCAGGCCGCGACGAACCCGTCGCCGTCCTCGGCGCAGTCCGTCGCGCACAAGATGATCCCGGACTCCGCGCAGTACCGCGCGTTCAGCAAGATCGTCGAGCACGAGAGCGGCTGGAACGTCTCGGCCCGCAACAGCTCCTCCGGCGCCTACGGCCTGGTCCAGGCGCTGCCGGCCTCCAAGATGTCCTCCGCCGGTTCCGACTGGAAGACCAACCCCAAGACCCAGATCAAGTGGGGCCTGGACTACATGAACTCCCGCTACGGCAGCCCCGTGCAGGCGTGGAACTTCTGGCAGTCCAACGGCTGGTACTGAGCCGCCGCCCGATCCGGGCCGTTCCTCCCGCCGGCCCGCCCGGCGCACGACCACCCGCGGTCGACGGCCCACCCCCCTTTCCTTCCCGCACCCTCGCCACCGCTCGGCGAGGGTGCGCGCGCATGTCCGCACCCTCCGCGTCCCGCCCCCGTGATCCACTGGTCCGGCCCCGCCCGCCCGACCGGAGGTGACGATGCCGACGCCGAAGCCGACGACCGCACCGGCTCCCGGGCTCCTGCGGCGCGGGATGCGGCTCCCCCTCGTCCTGCTCGTGCTGACCGTGGTGAGCGGGCTGATCGACGCCGTCGGCTATCTGGGCCTCGGCCGCGTCTTCACGGCCAACATGACCGGCAACGTGATCGTCCTCGGCTTCGCGGCCGTGGGCGCCCCCGGCTTCTCCGTACCGCTCACGGCCACCTCGCTCGGCTGCTTCCTGCTCGGCGCCGCCGCGGGCGGCAGACTGACGGCCCGCGTCCGCGGGGCGGCCCGGCCGCGCCGGACCCGGCAGACCCTCGCCGCGGAAGCCGTGCTGGTCGGCGCCGCGGCGGCGATCGCCTTCGCCCGGCCCGGGGAGCCGGGCGTCCGCTACGCGCTGATCGCGCTCACCGCGCTCGCCATGGGCCTGCGCAACGCGACCGTCCGCGCCCTGGGCGTCCCCGACCTGACCACCACCGTGCTGACGATGACGCTGACCGGCCTGGCCGCCGAGTCCCGCCTCGGCAGCGGCACCGGGCGGCGCTCCCCGCGCCGGGCGGCCGCCGTGCTGGCCATGTTCGGCGGCGCCTGCCTGGGGGCGTGGCTGGTCCTCCACCACGGCCTGGGCATCCCGCTGCTGCTCGCGGCACTCGTCTCGGCGGCGCTGGCGGCCCTCGCCTCGGACCGCGACTGAGCCGCCGCCCCGCCTCCCGCCCCGGCTCACTCGAACGAGGTACGTCCGGACGTGCGCCCGCTTGACGTTCCAGGGCCGCTCCGGCTCAGCGGGAGCCGACCCGCCGCTCCTCGGGCAGCGGTGCCCGCTGGGCCGGGGGCCGTCCGGTGCCGCGCTCCGGCACGACCCCGCGCGGCCCGATCAGTACGTAGCCGAGCGCGAAGCCGCCGCCCACGACCAGTGCGCCGCCGGCCGCGTCCAGCACCCAGTGGTTGGCGGTCGCCACGATCGCGGTGACGGTGAACAGCGGGTGCAGCAGGCCGAGCGCCTTCATCCACCAGCGCGGCGCGAGCACCGCGACGACCACCCCGCACCACAGCGACCAGCCGAAATGCAGCGAGGGCATCGCCGCGTACTGGTTGGTGATCGCGGTCATCGCGCCGTAGTCCGGGTTGGCGAGGTCCTGTGCGCCGTGGACGGTGTCGACGAAGCCGAGGCCCGGCATCAGGCGCGGCGGGGCCAGCGGGAACAGCCAGAAGCCGGTCAGCGCGAGCAGGGTGGTGAAGCCGAGGGAGGCGCGGGCCCAGCGGTAGTCGACCGGGCGGCGCCGGTAGAGGACGGCGAGCACGGCCAGGGGGACGACGAAGTGGAAGGACTCGTAGTAGAAGTCGAGAAGGCCGCGCAGCCACCCCGCCTGGACGACGGCGTGGTTCACGGCGTGCTCGATGTCGACGCGCAGGAACCGCTCGGCGGCGAGGACCATGCGGCCGTGGTGCTCGGCGGTGGCGCGGGCGGCCTCGTCGTCGCCGCCCGAGGCCGCGAGCCGCACCTGCTGGTAGGCGGCGTAGGTGACGCGGATGAGCAGCAGCTCCATCAGCAGGTTGGGCCGGGTCAGCGGGCGCCGCAGGAACGGCAGCAGCGGCACGTGCGCCGTCCGGGCCGGGACCTGGCGGGCGTACTCGGTGGGTACCGGGGCCGCGTAGGAGGGGGAGGTGCGGGAGAGGAAGGGGACGGCGGTGGCTGCGGCCAGGGCCGCGAGGAGGACGAGGTTGTCCCGCAGCGGGTACATCACCGGTGTGTTCGGCAGCATCATCGTCGCCGGAAGGGTGGTCACCAGGACCACCGCGACCGGCCAGACGGTACGGTCGGCGGCGCGCTCGCCGACCCGGCCGGCCACCGCGAGCAGCACCCACAGCGCCTGGTGCTGCCAGGTGGTCGGCGAGACGGCCACGGCGGCGCAGCCGGTCACGGCGACGGCGAGCAGCGGCTGCCCGTCCCGGGCGTAGCGCACGGCCCGGCGCAGCGCGAGGACGGCGACGGCGGAGCCGAGCAGCAGGAAGAGCGCGATCTCCGGCGGCCCGCTGAGGCCGGACCGGAGCAGGGCGCCGTGCAGGGACTGGTTGGCGAGGGCGTCGGCGCTGCCGCCGAGGCCGGCGCCCGCCATGTGGTGCACCCAGTAGGTGGCGGAGTCGCCGGGCATCGCCGCCCAGGCGAGCAGGGTGCCGCCCGCGAAGCCGGCGGCGGCGGCCCGCGCGGCCCGGCGGCGGCCGGTGCACCACAGCAGCGGGACGAAGAGCAGTACCGTCGGCTGGAGGGCGGCGGCCAGCCCGACGAGCGCGCCCCCGGCGCGTTCGCCGCGCACGGTGAGGCAGCCGAGCAGGACGAGCAGCACCGGGACGACGCTGGTCTGGCCGAGCCACAGGGTGGTGCGGACCGGCAGCGAGACCATGAGCAGGCTGACGGCGACCGGGGCGGCCAGCAGGGCGGTACGGCGCCCGACGGGGCGGGGCAGGGCGCGGGCGGCGACCAGGCCGAGGGCGGCGACCAGCAACAGGGTGCCGAAGGTCCAGCCCCAGCCGAGGGCCTGTTCGGCGGCGCGGGTGAGGGGCTTGAGGACCAGGCCGGCGAACGGGGTGCCGGTGAAGCGGGTGGAGTCGTAGAGGGAGCCGCGCACGTGCAGGACGCCCTGCGGGCCGACCCAGGTCTCCAGGTCGGTGAGGCGCCGGCCGCTCGGGCTGCCGAGGACGACGGCCACCTGCCGGGCCGCGAGGGTCGCGGCCAGCGCCCACAGGGCGAGCCGGGCGGCGCGCAGCCGCGCTCCGGGTCCGGACGCCGCGAGCGCGTCCGCCGGTCGTCCGCCGTGTTCCACGTCCACCACGCCCTGCGGCCTCCCGCCCCATCGCGTCCCCGCGCGTCACACGCACCGGGTTCCCGGCGAACCCTACGGGGCGCAAGGGCCCCTAAAAAGGACGCCGGAACCCAGGGGGCCGCCTTACGGACATCGTCTGTTTGTCCGGAACACGTCGGCCGACGGACGGCATGGTTTCCGGTCAGGGACGCGATATGGATCACATTATTGGTCGGGATCATGTACGGGTGACGGGGCAGACGTACCAGCGTAGACGCGGTTTCTTTGCAGAATGCAACGTTCCGCTCACGGGACGTAAGGGGCCGAAACTCTCCTATCGTCTCTTTTCTGCCTGACGCACGTCATCGCCGTCGTCGTCCGGCGTTGCCCGTGTCCCCGTCGAAAGGCAGGCGAGTTCCGTTTTGGCCGCCACCGCTGTCAGTCCCAGTCCGAAGACCCTTCGGACCTCGAAGGCCCAGGCAGAGCCCACGGTCACCGACCCCGCGCTCGTCAAGCGTGCCGTCAAGGCGGCCGCGCTCGGCAACGCGATGGAGTGGTTCGACTTCGGTGTCTACAGCTACATCGCCGTCACCCTCGGCAAAGTCTTCTTCCCTTCCGGGAACGCGACTGCACAGCTCCTCTCGACGTTCGGCGCCTTCGCGGCGGCCTTCCTCGTCCGGCCGCTCGGTGGCATGATCTTCGGCCCGCTGGGCGACCGGGTGGGCCGCCAGAAGGTCCTCGCCGTCACGATGATCATGATGGCCGCGGGCACCTTCGCCATCGGCCTGATCCCGTCGTACGCCTCGATCGGCGTCGGCGCGCCGCTGCTGCTGCTGGCGGCCCGCCTGGTGCAGGGCTTCTCCACCGGTGGTGAGTACGCGGGCGCCTCGACCTTCATCGCCGAGTACGCCCCGGACAAGAAGCGCGGCTTCCTCGGAAGCTGGCTGGAGTTCGGCACACTGGCCGGTTACATCGGCGGCGCCGGCCTGGTCACGCTGATGACGGCCCTGCTCTCCACGGACGACCTGCTCTCCTGGGGCTGGCGCATCCCGTTCCTGATCGCCGGTCCGATGGGCATCATCGGCCTCTACCTGCGCATGCGCCTGGAGGAGACCCCGGCGTTCGCCGCCGAGGTCGAGAAGGCCGAGACCAACCGGCCGAAGGTGCCGCTGCGCGAGATGGTCGCGGGCCAGTGGAAGTCGCTGCTGCTGTGCATGGGCCTGGTGCTCGTCTTCAACGTCACCGACTACATGCTGCTGTCGTACATGCCGAGCTTCCTCACCAGTGAGCTGAAGTACGACGAGACCCACGGTCTGCTGGTCGTGCTCGGTGTGATGGCCCTGATGATGATCGTCCAGCCGTTCGCGGGCGCCCTGACCGACCGTGTCGGCCGCCGTCCGGTGATCGCCGCGGGCTGCGCGGGCTTCCTGTTCCTCTCCGTGCCCGCGCTGCTGCTGATCCGCCAGGGCAGCCTGCTGGCCGTCGCGCTCGGCATGGGCGCGCTGGGTCTGCTGCTGGTCTGCTTCACCGCCGCGATGCCCGCCGCCCTGCCGGCGCTGTTCCCGACCCGGGTGCGCTACGGCTCGCTGTCGATCGGCTTCAACGTCTCGGTGTCCCTGTTCGGCGGCACGACCCCGCTGGTGGTCACCGCGCTGATCGGGGCGACCGGCAACCTGATGATGCCCGCGTACTACATGATGGCGGCCGCCGTCATCGGTGGTTTCGCGGTGTGGCGGATGAGCGAGTCCGCCGGCCGGCCGCTGCCGGGCTCCCCGCCCGCGGTGGAGGCGGCGAAGCAGTAGCTTCCTCCGCCGGAGGTGGGCGCGGGAACCGGACGAACGGTTCCCGCGCCCACTTCTGTCTTTCCGCCCTTCGGGGCCGCCGCGCTGGGATCATCCTCGGGGGACACCAAGGACCCCCCGCGGGGGTTTCGCGCAGACACTCGGAAAGGCAGCACACGCATGAGCGAGTCGCAGCGGTGGGACGACGTCGACCTCTACTTCACCAGCCGTCTCGCACCGGACGACGACGCCCTGCGGGCGGCCCTGCGCGACTCGGACGCGGCCGGGCTGCCGCCGATCGCGGTCACGCCCACCCAGGGCAAGTTCCTGCAGCTGCTCGCCCAGATCCAGGGCGCCCGCACGGTGCTGGAGATCGGCACCCTCGGGGGCTACAGCACCATCTGGCTGGCCCGCGCCCTCCCGGCGGACGGCCGCGTGGTCACGCTGGAGCACAGCGCGGAACACGCCGACGTGGCCGTCCGCAACATCGCGCGGGCGGGCCTGGACCGGATCGTGGACGTGCGCGTCGGCCCCGCCCTCGAGTCGCTGCCCAAGCTCGCCGACGAGAACCCGGCCCCCTTCGACCTGGTCTTCATCGACGCCGACAAGGGGAACAACCCGCACTACGTGGAGTGGGCCCTGCGCCTGTCCCGCACCGGCAGCCTGATCGTCCTCGACAACGTCGTCCGCGGCGGCCAGGTCGCCGACGCCACCAGTACCGACCCGGCCGTCACCGGCACCCGCTCCGCGATCGACCTCATCGCCACCCACCCCCGGCTGACCGGCACCGCCCTGCAGACGGTGGGCCCGAAGGGCTACGACGGCTTCGCGCTGGCCCGCGTCGTGGAGTAGCCCTTACCGCGGGGGCTCGTGGTAGAAGCCCACGTTCACGCTGCGGGGCGCGGTGCGGTCCTGGACGACCACCTCGCCCGAGCCGCCCCGGGGCAGCCGGACCGTGCCGCCGTACGGGACGGTCTGGGCGTACTCGCCGACGGTGAGCCGGACCTCCGAGGAGGGGTCGGCCTGGGAGCCGTGGAGCCAGGAGAGCTGCCAGCCCCCGTCGGGGCCGCAGAGGAACTCCAGGTGCACGCGGGAGACGAAGAGCCAGTCCTCGGGAGTGACGAGCCGGCACACGGCGCCGTCCCGGCCCACCCGCAGGGCGGCGCCCGGCTCGCTGGGCGCCTCCGCCATCGTCATGCCTGCCGTGGCACCCGCTTCCTCGCTGGAGACGGCGGCCATGGTGAGTTCGAGCACGCGTGTTCCCCCTGAAGCCTCCTGGTGCGGACACCAGATCGCCGCACCGCCGCCGCATGATAGAACGCCCGGCTCGCCCACGTCCGGCACAATGAGGGTCATGACCGAGCGAAAGCCACCGAGTGTCCCGTTCGAGTCCTGGGTCGACCATCAGATCGGTGCGGCCCAGCGCCGCGGCGCGTTCGACCGGCTGCAAGGGACGGGCGAGCCGCTGCCCGCCGGGCTGGAGTCCGGCTACGACGAGATGTGGTGGGTGAAGCGGAAGATGGCCCGCGAGGGCCTGGCCGTCCTGCCCCCGGCGCTCGCCCTGCGCAAGGAGGCCGAGGACGCCCTCGCGGCCGCGTACGCGGCCCCTTCGGAGCGTGCCGTCCGGGAGATCATCGCCGCGGTCAACGTCAAGATCAAGGACATGATGTTCCGGCCCCCGCCGGGTCCGCCGCTGGGGAAGAAGCCGTACGACGTGGACGAGGTGGTCGGCGAGTGGCGGCGGCGCCGCGAGGCGTCCTGAGCGCGGACAAACCGTTTGCCCCGGCCGGGCCCGCCCCGCTGGGATGACCCGTATGACGACGTGGACCATCGCCCCGGAACCGTACGACTCCCCCGTGGCCGCCGCCCTGTGGCGGGCGTACTACACCGAGGTCAGCGACCGCTGGTACCTCCTGCACGAGGGGCACCGCACCGGCCCGGCCGAGCTGGAGCGGGAGATCGCGGCCCGCACCGGCGCCGAACTCGCCCCGCCCGGCGGCGCGTTGCTGGTGGCCCGGTACGGTGGCGAACCGGCGGGCACGGCGGGCGTACGGCTGCTCGCCCCGGACACGGCGGAGCTGACCCGCGTCTTCCTGTCCCCGCACACGCGCGGCCTCGGCGGCGCGGCCCCGCTGGTCCGCGCCGCCGAGGAGGCCGCCCGCTCCCTGGGCGCCCGCCGGATGATCCTGGACACCCGCACCGACCTCGTGGAAGCCCGCACCCTGTACGCCCGGCTCGGCTACACGGAGACCGAACGGCACAACGAGGACCCGTACGCCGAGCACTGGTTCACCAAGGACCTCGGCCTCAAGCCGGCTTCCGCAGTTGCGGCCGCTCCCGCTCGGAGCCGCACAGCTCGGCGGTGAGTTCCTTCACCAACTGCACGAGATCCGTGGGCCGTCCGGGCTCCCACCAGTCCCCCAGCAGCTCGGACAGCGAGTCCTCGCGCGCCTTCGCCAGCCGCTCGGCGACCTCCGCCCCGGCCGGGGTGAGCGACAGCTCCAGCCCGTCGCGCGCGGCCAGCCGCCGTTCCTCGACCTGCCGCGCGGCGGCCAGCACCGTGCTGAGCGGCACCGGAGCGCGCTCGGCGAGCAGGTACGGCTCCACGGACCCGTACCTGCGCATCCGCAGCAGCATCCAGCTCGCGGCGGGCAGCAGGTCGTACCCGGCGCGGGCGGTGATCTCCTCGTAGATCTCCCGCCGCCCCTCGCGGGTGCCGAGCACGGACAGCGCGCGGCACACCTCGTCGTAGGAGGAGCGGTGGACCGGGTTGGGCGGGAGCGTCTCGGAGGCGTCGGGCGCGGTGACCGAGCCGCGCAGCCGGTCCTCCTTGAGGAACCAGGCCAGGACGAAGCCGGCGAACGCGACCGGGGCGGCGTAGAGGAAGACGTCGGTGATGGACGAGGAGAAGGCGTGCAGCGCGGCCGGGCGCAGCGGGGGCGGGAGGGCGCCGATGCCGCGCGGGTCGGCCTCCAGCGCGTCGGCGGACACGCCGGACGGCAGGCCGACGCCCCGGAACGCCTCCGTGAGCTTGTCGCCGAGGCGGCCGGAGAAGACGGTCCCGAAGATGGCGACGCCGAAGGAGGCGCCGATGGACCGGAAGAAGGTCGCGCCGGAGGTGGCGACGCCCAGGTCCTCGTAGGACACCGCGTTCTGCACGATGAGGACGAGCACCTGGAGGACCAGGCCGAGCCCGAGGCCGAAGACGAAGAAGTAGACGCTCATCTCCAGCGTGGAGCTGCGTTCGTCGAGCCGGTGGAGCAGGAGCAGTCCGAGGGCGGTGACGGCGGTGCCCGCGACCGGGAAGACCTTCCAGCGGCCGGTGCGGCTGACGATCTGCCCCGACACGGTCGACGTGAGCAGCAGCCCGATCACCATCGGCAGCATGTGCACGCCGGACATGGTGGGCGAGATGCCGTGCACGATCTGCAGGAAGGTCGGCAGATAGGTCATCGCGCCGAACATGGCGAAGCCGACGATGAAGCTGATCACGGCGGCGAGGGTGAAGGTGCGGATGCCGAACAGCTTGAGCGGCAGCACCGGTTCGGCGGCCCGCCGCTCCACGGCGACGAACGCGAGCGCGAGCAGCACGCCCAGGACGGCCAGCCCGACGATCTGCGCCGACGCCCACGGCCAGGTCGTCCCGCCGAGCGAGGCGACCAGCACCAGACAGGTGGCGACGGCGGCGATCAGCAGGGTGCCGAGGTAGTCGATGGTGTGCCGGGAGGCGCGGCGCGGGATGTGCAGGGCGGTGGCGATGACGACGAGCGCGACGATGCCGACGGGCAGGTTGACGTAGAACACCCAGCGCCAGCTGAGGTGTTCGGTGAACAGCCCGCCGAGCAGGGGTCCGAGCACGCTGGTCGCGCCGAACACCGCGCCGAACAGCCCCTGGTACCGGCCGCGTTCGCGGGGCGACACGATGTCGCCGACGATCGCCATGGACAGCACCATCAACCCGCCGCCGCCCAGGCCCTGCAGCGCCCGGAACCCGATGAGCTGGGGCATGTCCCGCGCCATCCCGCACAGCGCGGAGCCGACCAGGAAGATGACGATGGCGAGCTGGAACAGCCGCTTGCGCCCGTACTGGTCACCGAGCTTGCCCCACAGCGGGGTCGCCGCGGTGGAGGCCAGCAGGTAGGCGGTGACGACCCAGGACAGGTGCTCGAGCCCGCCGAGGTCGCTGACGATGGTCGGCAGCGCCGTCGACACGATGGTCTGGTCGAGCGCGGCGAGCAGCAGACCGAGCAGCAGGGCCCCGATGGAGACGAGGACGTTCCCGCTCACCTGCCCGCCCCGGCGCACCTCCTCGGCCGCGCCGTGCGTGTCCAGGGCCATGAGGACCTCCCGGGCTCGGTTGCCTACCCCCATGTTCGGCGGTGACGGAGGCCACGGCCTGTCGAGGAGGCGGGAGTCCGGCCCGGCTTGCGCGGCCGGTCAGCCGATGAGAAGGCGGACCGTGCCGTCCGGCCCGGACTCCATCCGGACCTCGGTGAGGTCCCGCACCCAGGCGTCCGGGCGGTGTTCGCCGGCCCGCGGCCCGACGCCCACGACCCGCATCCCGGCGGCGCGCCCGGCCGCGATGCCGGCGCCGGAGTCCTCGAAGACCACGCAGTCGGCGGGGTCGGCGCCGAGTTCCGCCGCGCCCTTGAGGAAGCCCTCGGGGTCGGGCTTGCTCGCGCCGACCGATTCGGCGGTGACCCGGACCGAGGGCAGCGGGAGTCCGGCGGCGGCCATGCGCGCGGTGGACAGGGCCACGTCGGCGGAGGTGACCAGGGCGTGCGGGACGTCGCGGAGGGCGGCGAGGAAGGCGGTGGCGCCGGGCACCTCGATCACGCCGTCCATGTCGGCGGTCTCCTCGGCGAGCATGCGGGCGTTGTCCGCGAGGTTCTCCTCGACGGGGCGGCCGGGGAGCAGCAGCGCCATGGAGGCGTGCCCCTGCCGGCCGTGCACGACGCTCATGACCTCGTCGCCGTCGAGCCCCTGGGCGGCGGCCCAGCGCCGCCAGATCCGTTCGACCACGGCGTCGGAGTTGACGAGGGTGCCGTCCATGTCGAGCAGGAGGGCGCGGGCGGTGAGTACGGCGGGCTCGGTGGCCATCGGCAGCTCCAGGGGCGCGGGTGCCCGGACGCGGGGCCCGGGGCGGGAAAGGGTGGGCCGTCGGGGTCCCTGACGGGGACAAGGCGGCCCCGCCCGCCGGTCAGGGGAAACGGGCGGGAGCCACTTTGTTTTCTCACGGTACAAAACGCGGACCGCATCCCGCCACCGCGCCTCCCGCGTGCGGCTCCGACGGGCTCAGCCGGCGGGCGGCTCCGGCGGGCTCAGCCGGCGGGCGGCTCCGGCGGGCTCAGCCGGCGATGGCCTCGTACAGGCTCCACACGCCGAGGCCGACCATCAGCAGGGCCGCGATCTGGGTGATCAGCCGCAGCGGGACGCGCTTCATCAGGGCCTTCCCGCCGACGATGCCGAGCCCGGCCACCGCCCACAGGCCGAGCACCGCGCCGAGGCCGACCGAGAGCGGGTCGTCGTAGCGGGCGGCGAGGTTGGCGGTCATGATCTGCGTGAGGTCGCCGAACTCGGCGACCAGGATGAGCATGAAGCCCGTGCCCGCGACCTTCCAGAAGGACTGGTCGGCGGGCTTCTTGATCTCCTCCTCGTCCTCGTCCCGCTTCAGCAGCAGCACGGCCGCGCCGCCGAGGAAGAGGACGCCGGTGAGGGCGTGCACGAGCTGCTGGGGCAGCAGGGTCAGCACGCTGCCCGCGGCGACGGCCAGCACGACGTGCACCAGGAAGGCGGCGGCGACACCGGCGAAGACGTACGAGGCGCGGTAGCGGGAGCCGAGGACGAGACCGGCGAGCGCGGTCTTGTCCGGCAGTTCGGCGAGGAAGATGACGCCGAAGACGAGCGCCGTCACGGTGATGCTGATCAAGGTTCCTCAATCGGTCGGGCCGCCCCGCCGAGAGTCGCGCACATCACGCGGGAGACGCCTCGGCACGGCAGCACACACGGCACCCGCGCCGGGGGGCACGGGCGTGCACTGCTTGCCGAAGGTCTCGCTGGCGGGTCCCGCGGGATTCCGCCTCCGGGCGCCGGCCCAGGCTCGCTGAGCAGTATGTCGACGGTCCGGCGAAGAGCTACTCCCCTTCTGCACCGTCCATCGTACGGGACGTGAAAGTTCCGTCATGAACCTTGTCGTGTCATGAGCGCGTCATTAGCTTCTAACCGGGCGCTCACCCCACCGCAACACCGCACGGCGAGCATTCCCCTGCCCGCGCGCCAAAACCCCCACCCCACAAGGGAGTTCATATGTTCCGCATGTCCCGCATGTCGCGGTTCTACGCGCGTCGACGGCTTGCCACCCTGGCCGCCGCCACCGGTCTGCTCGCCTCCGCCGCACTGGTCGACTCCCCCAGCGCGTCCGCCGCCCTGCCGACCCCGGTCAGCGGCGCCACCGCCCGCAGCTACCTCTCGCAGCTCACCGTGGCCACGGAGAACCGCACCGGCTACAGCCGGGACCTGTTCCCGACCTGGATCACCATCAGCGGCACCTGCAACACGCGCGAGTACATACTCAAGCGGGACGGGACGAACGTGACCACCGACTCCGCGTGCGTGGCGACCGGCGGCAGCTGGTACTCGCCCTACGACGGGGCGACCTGGAGCTCGGCCTCCGACGTGGACATCGACCACGTCGTCCCGCTGGCCGAGGCGTGGGACTCCGGCGCGAGCAAGTGGACGACGGCCCAGCGCCAGGGCCTCGCCAACGACGTCACCCGCCCCCAGCTCATCGCGGTCACGGACAACGTCAACCAGTCCAAGGGCGACCAGGACCCGGCCACCTGGATGCCGAGCCAGTCCTCGTACCGCTGCACCTACGTCCGCGCCTGGGTGCAGGTGAAGTACTACTACAACCTCTCGGTGGACTCGGCGGAGAAGAGCGCGCTGACGAACTACCTGTCGGGCTGCTGACCGAACCCGCCGCACGACGGCCCGCCCCCGCCATCCGGCCGGGGGCGGGCCGTCGCCGTTTCCGATCATGGCTGAATGTTGAACTTGCAAGTACGTGTGAGGCATACCTAACCTGTCCTCTCGTTCGGTACCCGCCGCCCCACCTCCGGCCCCGAAAAAGGAGACCTCCCCCCATGTCCACACGTCTCGACGCCGCCCGGCCCTACGCGCTCGGGCTCTTCCGCATCGTCATCGGCCTGCTGTTCGCCGCGCACGGCGCCGCCTCGCTCTTCGGTGTCCTCGGCGGTGCCATGGGCACCCGCGGCGGCACCATCGAGGCGGGCGCGTGGCCCGGCTGGTACGCGGCGGTGATCCAGCTCGTCGCCGGCGGCCTGGTCCTGCTGGGCCTCGGCACGCGCGGTGCCGCCCTGATCGCCTCCGGGTCGATGGCGTTCGCCTACTTCGACGTCCACCAGCAGGTGGCGCTGTGGCCCATCCAGAACGGCGGCGAGCTGTCGGTCCTGTTCTGCTGGACCTTCCTCCTGCTGGTCTTCACGGGGTCGGGCGCGTTCGGCCTGGACCGGGTGGTGGCGTCCCGGCGGGCGACGCCCGCGAAGGAGCGGACGCCGGAGCCGATAGCGGCCTGAGCACCGGCACGCGCGACGGGCGGCACCTCACCGGTGTGCCGCCCGTCGCGCGTGACCTCGCCCTGTGCGCCGGGGACCTCTTCTCCCCCGCCCGCTCTACTCGGTGACCCACCCGAAGGGCACCGTGAAGCAGGCGACACGGGCCGCGCCGTCGCCGGGGCGGTCCTGGATCACCACGGACGCGGCCTCGCCGCGCCGCAGCCCCCAGTCGTGGCGGACGCTCGCGGCACCCGCCCCCCGGTCGTCGGTGGTGAGGTCGAGGCGGACCTCGTTGTCACCGGCGGCGCCGGGCACGTTCTCGTAGCGGGCACCGGCGTCGGCCGGGAGGGCGCCGCAGGGGCGCTCGTGGACGTAGGCCCCGAAGGAGTGACCGGGGCGCACACCGGTCAGGCGCAGCTCGACGGTGGTGACGCCGCCCGCGGCGGTGTGCTGACGCACCCGGACCGAGGCGGCGGCCGGGACGTAGGACTGGTCGTACGTCACCGCGGCCGAGGGGATGAACGCCGCGGGCGGCGCGAACCGGCCCTCGGCGTCGACGGTGTACCCCCCGGCGGCGGCGCCCACCAGCACCGCGGCCGCGCTCAGGGTCGCCAGCATGACCACACCTTCTCTCCCGTAACCGTATGTGCTCCCCACACGTTGGTACGGGACATGAGCCCCGCCCGCCCCATGGGTGCGCCGCACGGGTGAAACGCGAAGTACGCGACTGTACGACGGTGGCTGACGTGAACATGTTGTGATGATCACTTGATCCCCCCATGAACCTCCCGTCACCGGTCAGGCGTACGCTGTATGGCTGTAATCGGGGGAACGACGGGGAGTCATCGTGCTGGAGAGCGTGGGGTCACTGGCGGCCGGTCCATGGATCTACGCCGTGGTGGCCGTCTCGGTCCTGCTCGACGTGTTCGTGCCGGTGCTGCCCAGCGGCGTCCTGGTCATCGCGGCCGCCACCGCGGCGGCGGCCGGCACCGGCGCGGCCGCGGGCGAGGTCCCGCACGACGTGCCGGACCTCCTGGTCCTGATCCTGCTGGCCGCGACGGCGTCCGTACTGGGCGACCTGGTCGCGTACCGGCTGGCCTGGCGCGGCGGCGAGAGGCTGGACCGCGCCATCGCCCGCTCCCGGCGGCTGACCACGGCGCAGGAACGTCTCGGCGAGGCGCTGTCGCGGGGCGGCGGCGCACTGGTCGTGCTCGCGCGCTTCGCCCCCGCCGGACGCTCGGTCGTCTCCTTCTGCGCGGGCGCCGCCCACCGCCGCGCCCGCGACTTCGTCCCCTGGTCCGCCCTCGCGGGCCTCTCCTGGGCCGCCTACAGCGCGGCCCTCGGCTACTGGGGCACCCGCTGGCTGGGCACGGCCTGGCTGGCGACGGCCGTGTCGGTGGCGGCCCTGTGCGGGGCCGGCGCGGCGGCGGCGTACCTCATGCGGCGCCGGCCGACCGAATCCTGAGGGAACGGCTCACGGCTCCTGCCGTACGGGCCTGCCCCGCACCTCCAGGCTGTCCAGCAGCTCCGCCGTGGCCAGGGTGACGGCGTCCACGGCACGGTCGAACGCCTCGCGGTTGTGCGCGGCGGGGGCCCGGAAGCCCGAGACCTTGCGTACGTACTGCAGCGCGGCGGCGCGGATGTCGTCCTCGGTGGCCTCACCGGGCAACACCGGCGGCCGCAACGTCTTGATACTCCGGCACATGCCTCCAGTGTCCTCCACCGGCGCCGCGCACCTGAACTCGGCGCGGCCGGGGGCGCGTTGCGGTGCGGCGGGGAAGCGGGGCGGCCGCGTCGGCCGGGTGCACTCGTTCGAATGAACTCCCCGGCGAAGCTCGCCTCTCAAATTCGAACAGGCGTACCATTGCGCTGTGCCTGCGTCCCATGAATTCCCCAGTGACCTGCTCGCCGGGCAGGAGGAGCTGCATCAGGTCAGGGCCGAGCTGTCGGCCCTGCTCAAGCGGCTGCCCTGGTCGGTCGCCCCGCTGGACGGCTTCACCGACGACACCGGCTGGCGCAGGATCGAACGCCCCGCGTCCCCCGGCTGGTCCGCCGACGAGCAGGCCGAGGTGGAGAAACTCCGCCGCCGCGAACACGAACTGGCCGTCTTCATCACCGGCCACCGGTTCTGGACCGAGGTGGCGGCACCGGACCGCGTCCGGGCCCGCGCGGAACTGAAGCACGCCCGTGAGGACGAGAAGGACGAGTGATGCCGAAAGGCCCCCGCCGACACCGGTCGAGGGGGCCTTGAGCGGGGAGGGTTCAGGACACGTCGGCGCGCACCGGGTCACCGATCAGACCGTCCGTGCACGACACGTACTTCGGGGTGAACTTCCCCTTGCCGGTGATCGTGCCGGTGATCTTCTCGCCCTTGGCGAGCTTGACCGCGTCGAGCTGGTCCTCGTCCACCGCCAGCTCGGGCGTGTGCTTGCTGCCGGTGGTGTCGGTGATCGAGCAGTACAGCGGGTTCACGTCGACCTGATCCTTGCCGGTGGCGGCGATGGTGAGCGAGACGCTGGTGTAGGCGTCCCCGTCGGCGAGGACGGTCTTCTTGAACGGCGCCGCCTTGGCCGTGATCCGCACCGGACCGGCGGGCGCCGCGGGCTCGGCGCCGCCGTCACCCTCGTCGCCACCGGCGGACTTGGTCGCACCGGCCGCGGGCTTGGCGGAGGCGGAGCCCTTGTCGTCGCCGGAACCGCCGCCGGCCACGGCGGCGATGATGCCGATGAGGACGAACAGGCCGATCACACCGAGGCATCCGAGGCCGATGATCTTGCCCGCGCCGGTCTTCTTCGGCGGCTGCGGCGGGGGTCCCCACTGCTGCGGAGCGCCGGGTCCGGCCCATCCGGCGGGCTGCTGGCCGGGCTGACCGGGTCCGGGCTGGCCGGGCTGGCCGGGCTGCTGCGGGTACTGCGGGTACTGCTGGGTCATGAGTCCCCCCTTGGGTGCGTTTGCGTCGTGCGGGTGTATGACTCACGTAAAGGCGGTGTGGTTGTACGGTGAAGGAAGATCTTTTTCGCGCCCGGCCGGACCCGTACGTCAGGCGGCGAGCGCCTGCCTTGCAAGCAGGACGCCGACAGGACGCGCGAGAGGCCCGTCGCGTGACGCGACGGGCCTCTGATCTGCTGTGGGCGCGGACGGTTTCGAACCGCCGACATCCTGCTTGTAAGGCAGGCGCTCTACCCCTGAGCTACGCACCCGTGGCCCCGGCACGGGGGCCGGAACGAGTCGACAGCCTACCTTGCCTCGGGAGGGGTCCCGCAAACCCCGCGAGGGACGGCGCGACGGTGAACTGACCGGGCCGTGTGTTCGTCTTCAACGGGTGGGAGAATGACACCACCCAGCGCGGACCACGGCACGGGAGAGGGATGTGACGGCGACACCGGGCACGTCAGCAGCGCAGACAGACCCCCACCCGCCGTCCCCCGTGCGTGACGCGCTGACCCTGATGAGCCTCCCC
Organism: Streptomyces sp. NPDC046860; assembly: GCF_040645115.1. Taxonomy (NCBI): domain Bacteria; kingdom Bacillati; phylum Actinomycetota; class Actinomycetes; order Kitasatosporales; family Streptomycetaceae; genus Streptomyces; species Streptomyces sp. NPDC046860. The sequence goes on from NZ_JBEYXQ010000012.1 coordinate 31,953, forward strand.
GTGCTCGCCGGGCTGACGCTGGCCGCGGCGTTCGCCGGCGGTGGCACCCGGCGCTGGTTCGGCGGCCGGGCCGAGAGCCAGCGGGCCGAGGCCCAGGCGGCCAAGGACGCGGCGGCGGCCGCGTTCTACGAACTCGACACCGCCCAGCGCGACCTGCGCATCTCCATCGAGACGATCTCCGCCGTCGACGACTCCCCCGCCGCCCGCCGGGCCGTCGCCGACTTCGAGGCGCTGGGCAGGCGCATAGACGAGGCCAGCCACACCTACATCCAGGCCGTCGACGCCCAGGACCTCGACCGCGACGACCTCGACGCCGCCACCGCGAACCGCGCCCGCGGCGAACTGACCTCGGCCAAGGACGAACTGGTCCGGGTCAAAGGGGAACTCGACCGGTTCAGCACCTCCCTCGGCCCCCTTCTGGGCACCGCCGAGACCCAGTTGGCCCGGCTCGCCCCCGCCGTCGAGCGCGCCCGGCAGGCCCTGCTCGGCGCGAGCGAGGCGCTGGACGCCGTACGGGCGCAGCGGCTGCGCGCCGACGATCTGGCCGCCCGCCTCGCCGCCCTCTCCCCCGAGCTGACCAGGCTGAACCAGGGCGCCGGACAGCACGGCGTGACGGCCACGCTGGAGCGGGCCGAGCGGGTGCAGCGGGAGGCCGGGGCGATCCGGGCGGAGGCCGAGCGGCTGCCGGAGCGCGCCGTCGAGATCGACCGCCGCCTGTCCAGCCTGAGCACCCGCGCGCAGGCCCTCACCACCCGCAGCGGCCAGGTCGAGCCGGTGCTGAGCGAGCTGCGGCGCCGGTTCACGGCCGCCTGCTGGCAGGACCTCCAGCACGTGCCCGAGCAGGCCGCCGAGAACGTCCGCCAGGCCGAGGGCAAGCTGGGCGAGGCCCGCGCCGCGCGGGAGGCCCAGCGCTGGCCGGACGCCACCTCGCTGCTGTCGACGGTGCGGGCCCTGCTGAACACCACCGACGACGCGGTGTCGGCCGCCGGTGACCGGCTGACCCGGCTGAACGCGGTGCAGAAGGACCCCCGGCAGGAGATCGAGCGGACCCGGTTCGCGCTCCGCGACGCCCAGCGGCTCGCCATGACGGGCCGTACCGCGCCGGAGCCCCGGCACGCCCGCCCGCTGGACGACGCGGTGGCCCGGCTGGACCGGGCGGTCGCCGGTCTGGACAGCGGCCGCCACCCCGACTACTGGCACTTCCTCACCGAGACCGAGGCCGTGCGGAGCACGGTGGCGCGGGTGGTCGCGCAGATCCGCGAGGAGCGCGGCGGCCCCGGTCAGTGAGCCGGCGCCCGGTCGCCCGGGCGGACGGTCCCGTGTTGCCGGTGGGTGCGGCGCTGGTGAGTATTGAGGGGTACGGGACGGCTTCGCACGCGCCCCCGAGGAGGCGACATGGCCGCACAAGCAGTGCATTCGCGCGGCAACCGGCCCAGCCGGCACCGCACCGTGCTCGACGAGCACCTGCCCGTCGACCACCGGCTGAACCTGGTCTACCGCATCGGCGCGGGCCTGATCGGACTGTTCCTGCTCGTCTTCGGCATCCTCGGCGTGGTCGGCCACATCGGCGCCTTCAACGTCGGCAGCGACACCGTGGCGGGCCTGAACACCAACGGCGCGCTGAGCGTGCTCTCCATCTGTGTCGGCGTGATCCTGCTGGCGGGCATGGTGATCGGCGGCAACTTCGCCTCGACCCTGAACATGGTCTTCGGCGTGCTGTTCATCCTGAGCGGCTTCCTGAACCTGGGCCTGCTGGACACCGAGAACAACTTCCTGGCGTTCAGGATCCAGAACGTGTTCTTCACGTTCATCGTCGGCCTGCTGCTGATGACGTTCGGCATGTACGGCCGCGTCGGCTCGGCCCTCCCGCACGACAACCCCTACTGGCGCTCCCGGCACCCCGAGGCGGAGCACGAGCAGCCGGCCCTCACCACCCCGGACAAGCGCGCCGTCACCGGGCCGGACACGAAGTCCGGGTGACACACCCTCCCGGCGAGGTCCCCGGCGGCTAACCTGTGCGCATGCCTCGCTACGAGTACCGCTGCCGGACCTGCGGCGACACCTTCGAACTCAGCCGCCCGATGGCGGAGTCCGCCGATCCCGCCGCCTGCCCCGAGGGCCACGACGACACCGTGAAGCTGCTGTCGGCGGTCGCCGTGGGCGGCTCCTCGGCCGCCCCGGCCCCCTCGGGCGGAGGCGGCGGATGCTGCGGAGGCGGCTGCTGCGGCTGAGCGGGACATGAGAACGGCACCGGACAGACGTCCGGTGCCGTTCTCGCTTCAACCGCTCTCGCTTCGCCCCGTACTCGCTTCGACCCGAGCCGCTAGGCGGGCAGCCGTGCCGGGACCACCGCGCCCCGGGCCGCCCGCAGGAACTCGCGGGTGATCCGCTCCCCCGCCAGCACTCCCCGCTCGGCCACCTCGCTCACCGCCGGGGCGGTCCACCCGCTGTCGGCCAGCTCGCCGTGGCCGGGCCGCCAGCCGCGGCCGGCGGCCAGCAGCAGGTCGGCGTCCAGGTGCGAGTCACCGGCCGCGAGCGTCAGCTCCGCCCCGGTGCGCCGGGCCACCTCGCGCACCGCCGCGCCCTTGGTGAGCGGACGCGGGACGGCGTAGATCTTCCGGCCCTGGAGCGACACCGTCCAGCCGCGTTCCGCGGCCCACCCGGCCAGCTCGGCGACCCAGTCCCCGGGCAGCCGGTCGCGCTCGACCACCAGGTAGGCGAAGAGGTCCTCGGCCACCCGCTGCTTGCGCAGCCAGGCCGGGTCCGTGGTCCGGCGCAGGTGGCCGGTGATCTCCGCGAGCGGCGCGCACTCGTCCGCCAGCCGGGCCAGCACCGAGGCGTGCCAGTCCTCGTCCGTGACCCCGTCGACCAGCAGATGGCCGCCGTTGGCGCAGATCGCGTAGCGGGCGGGCGGTCCCGGCAGGCTGATCCGCTCGTACTGGGCACGCGTCCGGGTGGTCGTCGGCACGAACACCGCGGCCTCCGCCAGTTCGGTCAGCAGCGCCGCGGCCGTCTCCGTCATGAAGGACAGCGGGCGGGACTCGTGCACCTCCACGCACAGCAGCCGGGGCGCCAGCGCGTCCGGCATGGTCAGCGCGAGGGCGCCGGCCGAGTAGATCAGGGTGCGGTCGAGGTCGCTGGCCACCAGTACCGGCATCAGACGTTCACCGCCCGGCCGTCGGCGCCGGTGGCACCGCGGGTGTACTTGGGGTGGATCAGCCCGACGCAGGTGTACGGCAGGCCGTCGACCTCCTCCACCGGCACCCCGCGCTGCTCGGCGAGGAGCCGCACGTGGTCGAGGTCGGCGCCCGCGCCCGCCTTGGCGAGGATCTTCCACGGCACCCGGCGCAGCAGCACCCGCGTGGTCTCGCCGACGCCGGGCTTGACCAGGTTCACGTCGTGGATGCCGTACTCCTCGCTGATCCGCTCCACGGCCCGCCAGCCCTCCCAGGTCGGCGCGCGGTCCCCGGCGAGCAGCTCCTTGACGTCCGCGTCCACCTCGTCGCGCACGTCGGGGAAGTGGCCGGAGACGGTGTCGAGGAAGGCCGTGGACACGTCGGCGTCGGCGAGTTCGCGGTAGAACTTCGCGCCGTGGAAGTCGTGCGGGCCGACCAGGTCGGCACGGAGCACGGTGCGCGATATCAGGCCGGAGACCGTGGAGTTGAGGCAGGCGGAGGGGATGAGGAAGTCGTCGCGGGTGCCGTAGGTGCGCACGCAGGAGCCGGGGTCGGCGAGGACGGCGATCTCCGGGTCGAAGCCGGTGACGCCCTCGGCGCGCTCGAACTCCTCAATGGCGGCGGCGAGTTCGCGGGTGATGGCGCCCTTGCCGGTCCAGCCGTCCACGAACACGACGTCGCGCGGGTCGTGGTGGGCGGCGAGCCAGCGCAGCGCGTTGGCGTCGATGCCCCGCCCCCGGACGATAGAGACCGCGTAGTGCGGCAGCCGCAGTCCGTACCGCTGCTCGGCCCAGCGGCGCATGAGGACGCCGACGGGCGTCCCGGCGCGGGCCAGGGAGACGAGCACCGGGCGGGCGGACCGTTCGGTGAGGACGGTCTCGGTGACCACGCCGACCGCGCGGGCGATCCGGGCGGCGGAGGTGTCCAGGGCGGCGTGGAACAGCGCCTGGTAGCGCTCGCTGGGCTGGTACTCCACCGGCAGCGACTCCGCGTAGTGCGCGCCGCCGTTCTGCACGGCCTCCTCGCGCTCCTCGGTCGGCGCCTCCAGGCTGACCGCGGAGAGGTCCTGGAGGAGCCAGCCGACCTCGTCGGGCGCGTAGGAGGAGAAGGCGGGGCCGCGGAGGGGCTCGGGCAGCATGGCCGGCCTTTCGAAGGGGCGGGGCTCGGGGGTGTGCGCGGGCACGACCGCGAGCAGGACGTGCGGGGCGTGCTCCGCGAGGCGGGCCAGGAGGCCGTCCCCGGCGTGCAGCAGGGGGGTGTCGGCGGCGGAGTCGACCACGGCGACGACGGTGTCGAAGCCCGCTCCGGCGACGTTGTAGGCGTACCGCTCGCCGGGGCCGTCCGCCGGGTCGTCGTGGGCGGGGAAGGCCAGGCGGGTGCGTATCGCGTAGCCGGGGTCGTCCACGGGGAGGACGGGTGAGCGGGTGGTGGTGGAGTAGCGCACCTCGGCCAGGACGGTCCGCTCCAGCTCGGCCGCGAGCCGCAGCGGGGCGTACATCAGCTCCTCGCAGCCGAGGACGAGCACCCTGCGGGCGCCCTCGGGCAGCGCGCGGGCGATCCGGGCGGCCATGGCGGGCAGCGCCTCCTCCAGCCGGGCGCGGTGCGCGGGGGTGAAGCCGTGCCGTCCGCCGTCCGGCACGCCGTCGGGCCAGTCCAGCCCGATCCGCGTCACCTCGCCGCGCGGCGCCGGGCCGGGGCCGGTGTCGGCGCGCTCGTGCTCCGCGACCAGCGCCTGCCCCTTCTCCAGCACGCCGTCGGGCAGCCGTACGGTGCCGGAGGCGGCGGCGACCAGGTCGACGCGGGCGCCGATCTCGGCGGCGAACCGGTCCAGCCGGGCGGCGTCCTCGGCGGAGCGCATGTCCACCAGGGCGACCACGACGTAGCGGCGCCGGGGGTGGCGGGCGTGCAGCTCGCGGATGGTGTTGAGGACCGTGTTGCCGGTGGAGAACTCGTCGTCCACCAGCACCAGCGGGCCGTCCCCGGCCAGCAGCGCCGGGTCGCCGGGGAGCAGCAGGTGGGAGGTGGCGTGGGAGTGGGACTCCTCGAAGCCGCCGGCCGGGGTGAGGCCGGCGACCGGGCGGCGGGTGGAGTGCAGGTACGGGGCGAGGGCGAGGCCGTCCGCGACCGAGTGGCCGAGGCCGGTGGCCGTCTCCGCGTACCCGAGGACGACCGCCCGGGCCGCCTCCGCGTCCCCGAGCAGGGCGCGGACCCGGTGGCCGAGCCGGAGGCCGTGGCCGTGAACCACGGCGGGCGACTGCGGGACGTGCTTGCCCAGCACCCGGGAGACCAGCAGATGGGCCCGCTTGGGGTTGCGGCGCAGTGCCAGCCCCAGCAGGTCGGTCAGCTGCTCGTCGCCCTCCAGTTCGACACCGAGCCGCCGGGCGACCCAGGTGCCGGACCAGACGCCGTCGTTCACTGCGTTCTTCATGCGTTCCTTGCGGGTTCGGGGAGGGGTGGGGGCGGCTCAGCCGGTCACGCCGGCGGCCAGCAGGTCGACGAAGCCGATGTCCTCGTTGGCCACGCCGAAGACCTCCGCGCGCAGCAGGGTCCGCTCGGCCCAGGCGCGGTGCGGCTTCACTTCGTTCATCTTGTTCGTGTACGCGGACCTGAGGACGCCGCCGCCGTCGCTGTCCGGCCGGAGGATGTCGGCGGCGTCGCTGAACTCCTCGTGGCTGACGACGGACAGCGCGTGCACGGGCAGGACGTGGGAGGGATGGATGCAGGTCTTGCCGAGCAGACCGTTGGCCTGGTCCAGGGAGATCTCCCGCAGCAGGCCGTCCATGGCGTGTTCGATCAGCTTCTCGCGCAGTTCGACGGCGCGCACCTCCAGGAAGGGGCTCGCCCGCAGCTGCGGCTTGAAGACGCGCTCGGGGACCCGGAAGTACTCCCACACCGGTCCGGTCACGGTGAATCCGCTGCCGTCGGCGCGGGCCAGCATGTTGACCACGTCGGCGATCACGGAGGCCACGATCTGGACGTCGTACGCGGTCATGTCGGGCGCCCGGCGCAGCCCGTAGGAGGAGCAGAAGTCGGTGACGCCCAGGCGCAGTGCCAGCACCCGCTCGCGGTACTTGCCGACCGCGCGGGCGATGCCCTCCAGGGTCTCCACGCGGGACTCGCGGTACAGCAGCTCGGGCGACTCCAGCACCGGCATGGCGAAGAGCCGGTGCCCGCTCGCGGTCTCGGCCGCGCTCAGCGCCTCCAGGAAGGGGACGCCGCGCTCCTCGGTGAACTTGGGCAGCACGAATCCGGACAGCAGCCGGGCGTGGGGGCCCAGGCGCCGCACGAGGTCGGGGATCTGCCCGGGGGTGCGCACCCGGACGAACAGCAGCGGCGGCTCGGCTCCGGTGCGGGCGCACAGCGCGTCCAGCTCGGCGAACTGGCGGACCAGGTTCTCCTCGCCGGCGGGCACGTCCTCGTCGGCGATGGAGTCCTCCAGGCAGAGCACCATCGAGACGACGCCGTTCCCGGTCTGTTTCATGATGTCGGCGGCGAGCCGGGGCCGGGTGGCCGGGCTGTACAGGGTGGCTCCCAGGGCCGCGGAGAGCAGCCGCGCCGGGGAGTCGGCGGTGAAGGCGCAGGGCTCCTGGTGGAAGAGACGCTCCCGCGCTTCGGGGGCGATGTGCCCGAAATGACGCATAGGACTCCCTCAAGGCGCGCCGAGTCTGTGATTTCCGCAAAGGGTGGCCGGTAATAGTACGTAGAGACCCATGTCAGGGGTTCCCGGCCGGCATGAATTTCCGGTTACCCGCCCGTGTCGGACAGAACACCCCCCGCATTGTCGTGACCAGGACCGAGAAGGCAGGATGACCGCATGACGCACGCGATGCTGAAGGGGTCGAACGTCCCGCTGGACGCCGCCACGGTACGGGCCGTGCTGCGCTGGGCGCCGGGACAGGACGTCCCGGAGGTGGACGCCTCGGCGCTGCTGCTGGACTCCGAGGGCCGGGTGCGCTCGGACGAGGACTTCGTCTTCTACAACCAGCCCCGCCACCCCTCCGGCGCGGTGTGGGCGCTCGGACGCAAGCCGGTCGCCGAGGGGCTGACCGACGCCATCCAGGTGGACCTGGGCGGTGTGGAGCCCGGTGTGCACCGCATCCTGCTGGTGGCCTCCGCCGACGACGTCCCCTTCGACCGCGTCCCGTCGCTGAGCGTGCTGCTGTACGACGCCTCGGCTGCCGACGCCGAGGCGCTGGCCCGGTTCGAGGTGAAGCCGGAGACCGGCGCGGAGACGGCGCTGATCTGCGGCGAGCTCTACCGGCGCGGGGACGCCTGGAAGTTCCGCGCGCTGGGTGAGGGCTACTCCAACGGGCTGGAGGGGCTGGCCACGGACTTCGGCATCTCGGTGGACGAGGCGGAGGCCGCGGCCGAGGAGCCGCGCCGCCAGGAGTCCCTGTCGGTGCCGCTGCCTCCGGAGCAGCCCCCGGCGCTGCCGCCGGTCCCGTCCCAGCCGCCGGCCTACGGCTACCCGCAGCCCGTCCCGGCCCAGGCGCCCGCGTACGGCTACCCGCAGCCCGCCTCGGCGAGCCCGGCCACCTACGGCTACCCCCAGCCCGACATCACGCAGGCACCGCCCGCCTACGGCTACCCCCAGCCGCAGCCGGTGCCCGCGTCGGCCCCGCTGGACCCCGACTTCCGGCTGCCTCCGCAGGGCCCGCAGTTCCTCGGCCGCTGACGCCGCCGGGGCGCGGTCACCGGTCCGCCTTGGACTTGTACCCGCGCCCCCAGGTGAGCCCCCAGCCGTACAGCCGGTCCAGTTCGCCCTGGAAGCCGTAGACGAACTTCACCTCGCGGCGCACGATCAGCTCGTCCTTGACGTTCTCCATCAGCACCACCGCGCACGAGCGGGCCTGCGGATGGCGTTCGTCGAGGCCGATCTCGATGCGCGGGCCGTTGCTGGGATAGAGCGTGACCACGGCGTGCGTGCGGTCGAAGGCCGGGGTCTGGTCGTAGATGTAGACGAAGACCAGCAGCCGCTTGATGGCCTCCCGGTGGTCGAGGTTCACGTACATCGTCTCGCCCGACGCCGAGCCGAACCGGTCGTCGCCGCTGAGCTTGACGTACGGCGGCGCGTTGACGTCGCCGAGATAGCCGCCGAGGGGCTGGACGACGCCCTTGGTGCCGTCGGCGAGTTCGTACAGGCAGCCGAGGTCCAGGTCGACGTTGACCATGCTCTGGCCGTGCCCCTGCACTTCCGGGGGTTTCAGGGCCTTGAACGGGTGCCGGAAGAGGCTGTCGCGCTGGGGGCCGCCGAGGTCGGAGGTGCGCATCCGCCAGGTCAGGTTGACCCGCAGGTTGCCGGTGGCCGCGCCCTGCCTGGTCAGGGACACCTGCTGGTGCCGCTTGGTCAGTTCGATCGCGTTGGACCCCGAGCTGCCCGAGTCGAAGTCGGCGGCGCGGCCGCCCAGCAATCCGTCGAGGAATCCCATTCCCGCCCCCCTGGTCCCCTGCTCCGCCACTCGTCCGTGAAAGCCGTCGGGGCGGCCGACCCGAGTCGGCCGCCCCGTTCGAAGCGTTCCTCGCCGGGCGGGGTGCCACACCCCGCCCGGTCCCCGATCTTGCCCCTAGGGGTCGGATCAGGGCACCGCGCACGCCGCCGGCGTCAGACGCCGGAGGAGACCTGGGTCTTCTCGCTCGACCCCGAGTCGCCGCCCTCGGCGGCCAGCGCGCGGTTGCGGCGCACCGAGGACCAGAAGGACCAGGCGATAAGGACGACACCGACCAGGCCGGTGATCACCTCGTTGATCTCGTACTGGATGGTGACCATGAGGATCACGGCCAGGGCGCCGATCGCGTAGTGGGCGCCGTGCTCCAGGTAGACGTAGTCGTCGAGGGTGCCCTGGCGGACCAGGTAGACGGTCAGCGAACGGACGTACATCGCGCCGATGCCGAGGCCCAGCGCCATGAGGACGATGTCGTTGGTGATGGCGAAGGCGCCGATCACACCGTCGAAGGAGAAGGACGCGTCCAGCACCTCGAGGTAGAGGAACATGAAGAACGCGGCCTGGCCGGCCAGCTTCACCGCCGAGCGGGGTTTGCCGGAGCGGGCGGCCTCCTCCTCGGCCTCGTGTTCGGCCTCCTCCTCGGCCTCCAGCTTGTCCTCGAAGTACCCGGAGAGACCGCCGACGACCATGTACGTGATCAGACCGGCGATGCCCGCGATCAGGACCGTCTGGGCCTTGTCGACATGGGCGCCGCCGTGCTGGTGGGCGTGGGTGGCGAAGGTGAAGGAGGTGATCAGCAGCACGACCAGGGCGATGCAGACCGACAGCATGTCGACCTTGCCGAGCTTGGCCAGCGGCCGCTCGATCCAGCGCAGCCACTGGATGTCCCGGTCCTCGAAAATGAAATCGAGAAAGATCATCAACAGGAACATGCCACCGAACGCGGCGATCGCCGGGTGGGCGTCGGTGACCAGTTCCTGATACTGGTCCTTGTTGTTCAGCGCGAGATCGACGGCCTCGATCGGCCCCATCTTGGCGGTGACGGCGACGATGACGACGGGGAAGACCAGCCGCATGCCGAAGACGGCGATGAGCACGCCGACCGTGAGGAAGATCTTCTGCCAGAAGGCATTCATCTTCTTCAGGATTCCGGCGTTGACCACCGCGTTGTCGAAGGACAGCGAGATCTCGAGGATGGAAAGGATCGCCACGATGCCGAAGCCCTGCCACCCCCCGTAGAAGACCGCCGCGACCAGGCCGAGCGCGGTCACCGCGAACGACCAGCCGAAGGTTTTCAGAAGCACTGGCTACCCCATCATCTTCCGGGGGTCCCGCCCAGACGTGGTCCTGGGAAGGATTACCCCGCGCCGTACCCGGCTTTACGAAACGTTGACTCCGAAGTCTAGAGCGATGCCCCGAAGTCCGGACGCGTACCCCTGTCCGACCGCACGGAACTTCCATTCGCCCTGATACCGGTAGAGCTCGCCGAAGATCATGGCCGTTTCGGTGGAGGCGTCCTCGCTCAGGTCGTAGCGGGCGAGTTCCTGGTCGTCGGCGCGGTTGACCACGCGGATGAACGCGTTGGAGACCTGGCCGAAGGACTGGCCGCGGTCGTCGGCGGCGTGGATCGACACCGGGAAAATGATCTTCTCGCACTGGGGCGGGACCCGGGAAAGGTCCACAAGAATCGATTCGTCGTCGCCGTCGCCCTCACCGGTGAGGTTGTCGCCGGTGTGCTCCACCGAGCCGTCCGGGCTGGTGAGCTGGTTGTAGAACACGAACCACTCGTCGCCCAGCACCCGGTTCCCCGCGCCGCACAGCAGGGCGCTGGCGTCCAGGTCGAAAGGGGCGCCGGTGGTGGAGCGGGCGTCCCAGCCGAGCCCGATCATGACGTCGGTGAGATTCGGTGCGGCCTTGGAGAGGGAGACATTGCCTCCCTTGGCGAGCGTGACACCCATGCTGCGTTCCTCCCCTGTGGTGTTCCCTGTTCTCCTGCGCTCCCCGGCCCCGCCCAAAACCCCCGGACGCCGCCCGCGAGGGCGGGCGGCGCCGGACAGGGGGTCGGTCCGCCGGCGTCAGACGTTGACGCCGAAGTCCTGGGCGATGCCGCGCAGGCCCGAGGCGTACCCCTGGCCGATGGCGCGGAACTTCCACTCCGGGCCGTTGCGGTACAGCTCGCCGAAGACCATGGCCGTCTCGGTGGAGGCGTCCTCGCTGAGGTCGTAGCGCGCCAGTTCCTGGCCGCCGGCCTGGTTCACGACGCGGATGAAGGCGTTGCGGACCTGGCCGAAGGACTGCTGGCGGTTCTCGGCCTCGTAGATCGAGACCGGGAAGACGATCCGCTCCACGTCGGCCGGGACGCCCGCGAGGTCCACCTTGACCTGCTCGTCGTCGCCCTCGCCCTCACCGGTGAGGTTGTCGCCGGTGTGCTCGACGGAGCCGTCGGGGCTCTTGAGGTTGTTGAAGAAGACGAAGTGCTGGTCGCTGGCCACCTTGCCGGCGCTGTTGAGCAGCAGCGCGCTGGCGTCGAGGTCGAAGTCGGTGCCGGTCGTGGTGCGCACGTCCCAGCCCAGACCGACGATGACGGCGGTCAGGCCGGGAGCCTCCTTGGTCAGCGAGACGTTGCCACCCTTGCTGAGGCTGACTCCCACGGGTCCTCCATGTGGTGTCCTGGGGCCCGGAGCCCCGTCGTGCATCGGATACGGGATCAACGTGCCGATCCTAGTGACGGGTTCCCGCGAAGCGCGGGGCCGCTCACAGGGTGTCGAGCGCCTTGACGTAGTCGGTCAGGTCGCGGGCGTCGGGCAGGCCGTTGACCACGGTCCAGCGCACGGTGCCCGTCTTGTCGATGATGAAGGTGCCGCGCACCGCGCATCCCTTGTCGTCGTCGAAGACGCCGTAGGCGCGGCTGACGTTGCCGTGCGGCCAGAAGTCGCTGAGCAGCGGGTACTCCAGGCCCTCCTGCTCGCCGAAGACGCGCAGGGTGTGCATGGAGTCGTTGGAGACGGCGAGCAGCTGGGTCTCGCGGTCGGTGAACTGCGGAAGGTTGTCACGCAGCTCGCACAGCTCTCCCGTGCACACGCCGGTGAAGGCGAAGGGGTAGAAGAGCAGCACCACGTTCTTCTCGCCCCGGAAGTCGGAGAGGCGGACGGTGCGGCCGTGGTTGTCCTTCAGTGCGAAGTCGGGGGCCTCGTCGCCTGCCTTGATCGTCATCGTCCTGCATCCCTTCGCCGGCCTGTACGGGTGAGCGCGGGTCACTCCCCCGGTCCCACCCTACGCAGCGGCCACGCCGGGACCGCCGGGCGGACCGGGGAGTCCCGGCCCGTCCGGCGCGGCGATGACGCGTCTTTCCAGCGCTTGCTAGCGCTTGCCGGACTTGGCGGCCTTCGGCGTCGCCAGACGCGAGCCGCTCCAGTCCTTGCCGACACTGACGCTCTTCGAAGCGGTCAGCCCTGCGGTGTTTGCAGCCTCCGAGATGTCGCTCGGCTCCACATACCCCGAACGGCCGGTCTTCGGCGTCAGAAGCAGGATGGCGCCGCCCTCTTCGATGTACGTGGTGGCATCCACGAGTACATCGGTGAGGTCTCCGTCGTCATCACGGAACCACAGCACAACGGCGTCGGCCACGTCGTCGTATTCCTCGTCCATCAGGTCGCCCTGGACGGCTTCCTCGATGGCCTCGCGGAGCTCCTGATCGACGTCTTCGTCGTAGCCGATCTCCTGGACCACCTGTCCGGGCTGGAACCCCAGCCTGGCGGCAGGGTTCGTCCGCTCCTCCGCGTGGTCCGCGGTCGCGCTCACGGGTTGCCTCCTGATCATGTCTTGGTGAATATCTCAGCCACGCGCGTGCGCGAAGCATTGGCCGTAGTCCACACGGGCGGGGCGGATCGCGCAAGTACCCGGCCGTCCTGACCGCCGAAACGGTGACTTTCCGGGCCGCTCCGCCGTCTCTCCTGGCACCGTATCCCGTTTCCCGAGGAACCACATCACACCGATGTGCCCCTTATGCGCGCTTCGGAATCATCCACGGTTACGCCCATCGAACATTTTTGCCATGCCCGTCACACCCCGGGCGTATCGTTGCGATTTGACCGGTGGAGGTCCCGGCGGCGGGGGACGCGGGGGAACGAAGTGAACCAGTGGATGACGTACCGCGTTCCCCAGGTACACGATGGGGAACGGTGTAGGCAGGTCCCTCCGACAGGTAAGGAACAGCGTGGCTTCCGGTTCCGATCGCAATCCGATCATCATTGGCGGCCTTCCGAGTCAGGTTCCTGACTTCGATCCCGAGGAAACGCAGGAGTGGCTCGACTCCCTCGACGCCGCTGTCGACGAGCGCGGCCGGGAACGGGCCAGGTATCTGATGCTGCGGCTGATCGAGCGGGCGCGCGAGAAGCGCGTGGCCGTGCCCGAGATGCGCAGCACGGACTACGTCAACACGATCCCCACCAAGAGCGAGCCGTTCTTCCCCGGCAACGAGGAGATCGAGCGCCGCATCCTCAACGCGACCCGCTGGAACGCGGCCGTGATGGTCTCGCGCGCCCAGCGCCCCGGCATCGGCGTCGGCGGCCACATCGCCACCTTCGCCTCCTCGGCCTCCCTGTACGACGTGGGCTTCAACCACTTCTTCCGGGGCAAGGACGGCGGCGACGGCGGCGACCAGGTCTTCTTCCAGGGCCATGCCTCGCCGGGCATCTACGCCCGCGCGTACCTGCTCGACCGGCTCACCGAGAACCAGCTCGACGGCTTCCGCCAGGAGCACTCGAAGTTCCCGGACGGCCTGTCCAGCTATCCGCACCCGCGCTCGATGCCCGACTTCTGGGAGTTCCCGACCGTCTCCATGGGCCTCGGCCCGCTCGGCGCGATCTACCAGGCCCGGATGAACCGCTACATGGAGGCGCGCGGCATCGCCGACACCTCCGGCTCCCACGTCTGGGCGTTCCTCGGCGACGGCGAGATGGACGAGCCGGAGTCGCTGGGCCAGCTCTCCATCGCCGCCCGCGAGGGGCTGGACAACCTGACCTTCGTGGTCAACTGCAACCTCCAGCGGCTCGACGGGCCGGTGCGCGGCAACGGCAAGATCATCCAGGAGCTGGAGTCCCAGTTCCGGGGCGCCGGCTGGAACGTGATCAAGCTGGTGTGGGACCGGAGCTGGGACCCGCTGCTGGCCCAGGACCGGGACGGCGTGCTGGTCAACCGGATGAACACCACCCCGGACGGCCAGTTCCAGACGTACGCCACCGAGTCCGGCGCCTACATCCGGGACCACTTCTTCGGTGACGACCACCGGCTGCGGGCCATGGTCGAGAACATGACCGACGACCAGGTCCTGCACCTGGGCCGCGGCGGCCACGACCACCGCAAGATCTACGCGGCGTTCAAGGCGGCCAAGGAGCACAAGGGCCAGCCGACGGTGATCCTGGCCAAGACGGTCAAGGGCTGGACGCTGGGCCCCAACTTCGAGGGCCGCAACGCCACCCACCAGATGAAGAAGCTGACGGTCGACGACCTCAAGGGCTTCCGCGACCGGCTGCACCTGCCGATCTCCGACCGTGAGCTGGAGTCCGGCGCCCCGCCGTACTACCACCCGGGCCGGGACTCGGAGGAGATGCAGTACATGCACGACCGGCGCAAGTCGCTCGGGGGTTACGTCCCGACGCGCGTCGTGCGCTCGGAACCGCTCGCGCTGCCCGACGAGAAGGCGTACGCGAGTGTGAAGAAGGGGTCGGGCCAGCAGTCCATCGCCACCACGATGGCGTTCGTGCGACTGCTGAAGGACCTCATGCGGGACAAGGAGATCGGCAAGCGGTTCGTGCTGATCGCGCCGGACGAGTACCGCACGTTCGGCATGGACTCCTTCTTCCCGAGCGCGAAGATCTACAACCCGCTCGGCCAGCAGTACGAGTCGGTGGACCGGGAGCTGCTGCTCGCCTACAAGGAGTCCCCGACGGGCCAGATGCTGCACGACGGCATCTCCGAGGCGGGCTGCACGGCCTCGCTGATCGCGGCGGGCTCGGCCTACGCCACCCACGGCGAGCCGCTGATCCCGGTGTACGTCTTCTACTCGATGTTCGGTTTCCAGCGCACCGGCGACCAGTTCTGGCAGATGGCCGACCAGCTCTCGCGCGGTTTCGTCCTGGGCGCGACCGCCGGCCGCACGACCCTGACCGGTGAGGGTCTCCAGCACGCCGACGGCCACTCCCAGCTCCTGGCCTCCACCAACCCGGCCTGCGTGGCCTACGACCCGGCGTACGGGTACGAGATCGCGCACATCGTCCAGGACGGGCTGCGCCGGATGTACGGCGGCGACGAGCAGCACCCGCACGGCGAGGACGTCTTCTACTACCTCACCGTCTACAACGAGCCCATCAGGCACCCCGCCGAGCCGGCGGACGTGGACGTGGAGGGCATCCTCAAGGGCGTCCACCGGCTGCGGGAGGGCTCGGGCGGCTCGATCCCGGCGCAGATCATGGCGTCCGGTGTCGCGGTGCCCTGGGCGCTGGAGGCGCAGCAGATGCTCGCCGACGAGTGGAACGTCCGGGCCGACGTCTGGTCCGCGACCTCCTGGAGCGAGCTGCGCCGGGAGGCGGTGGCCTGCGAGGAGCACAACCTGCTGCACCCCGAGGAGGAGCAGCGGGTGCCGTTCGTGACGCGGAAGCTCGGCGGGGCCGAGGGGCCGTTCGTGGCGGTGTCGGACTGGATGCGGTCGGTGCCGGACCAGATCGCCCGCTGGGTGCCGGGGCCGTACCAGTCGCTGGGCGCGGACGGGTTCGGGTTCGCGGACACGCGCGGCGCGGCCCGGCGGTTCTTCCACATCGACGCGCAGTCGATCGTGGTGGCCGTGCTGACCGAGCTGGCGAAGGAGGGGAAGGTCGACCGGTCCGTGCTGAAGCAGGCCATCGACCGGTACCAGTTGCTCGATGTGAAGGCGGCGGCGCCCGGCGCGGCCGGCGGCGACGCGTAGGGCCTTGTCATGCCGACGCGCGACCACCGTTCTGCTTAGGTGGTCGCGCGTCAGCGGGTTCGCCGTGGCTGGTCGCGCGGTTCCCCGCGCCCCTGAAAAGCCACCCGTCACCCGGAACCTAGATGTGCCCCACTCCCGCGCCCGCCTCGGCGTTCTCGCCCCGGCGGGTCAGGAGGGCCACCAGGATGGCGACCGCCGCTACGCCCGCCGCCACCAGGGAGGCGAGGCTCATGCCGGAGATGAAGGTGTCGTGGGCGACATCGGTGATCTTGGTGATCAGGGGTGCGGGCATGCCCTTGGCCACCGGGGCCACGCCCACCTGGACGGCCTGGGACGCCTGGTCGAGCTGAGTGGGGGTCAGCGGGGGCAGGCCCGCGCCGGTCCAGTTGCCCGGCAGGTCGTTGTCGACCTTGGAGGCCATGACGGCGCCCAGGACGGCGGTGCCGAGGCTGCCGCCGATCTGCATGGCCGCCTGCTGGAGGCCGCCCGCGACACCGGAGAGCGCCATCGGGGCGTTGCCGACGATGACCTCGGTGGCGCCCACCATGACCGGGGCGAGACCGAGGCCGAGCAGGGCGAACCAGACCGACATGGTCGCGCTGCCGGTGTCCGCCTCCAGGGTGGACATGCCGTACATGGCGACGGCGGTGAGGGTCATGCCTCCGGCGAGCGGGACGCGCGGGCCCAGCTTGGTGATGGCGAAGCCCGCCAGCGGGGAGCCGACGATCATCATGCCGGTGAGCGGGAGCAGGTGCAGACCGGCGTCGACCGGGCTGAGTCCGTGCACGTTCTGCAGGTAGAAGGTGACGAAGAACAGGCCGCCCATGAAGGCGATGGCCATCAGGACCATGAGCACCACACCGGCCGACAGCGGGACCGAGCGGAACAGGGTCAGCGGGATCAGCGGCTCCGCGACCTTCGTCTCCCACCAGGCGAAGACCACGAAGAGCAGCGCCGAGGCGCCGATGAAGCCCCAGGTCCGGCCGTCGCCCCAGCCCCACTCGGGGGCCTTGATGAGCGCCCAGACCAGGCAGAACATGGCGCCGGAGAGCAGCGCGATGCCGGGCAGGTCGAAGGAGCGCGGGGCGTTCTCCGCGCGGTGGTCGAGCAGGATCAGCGTGCCGAGCAGCAGGGCGAGCAGGCCGACGGGCACGTTGATGAAGAACACCGACTGCCAGTTGACGTGCTGGACCAGCACGCCGCCGAGGATCGGGCCGCCGGCGGTGGAGGCGCCGATGACCATGCCCCAGATGCCGATCGCCATGTTGAGGCGCTCGGCCGGGAAGGTGGCCCGCAGCAGGCCGAGGGCGGCCGGCATCAGCAGCGCGCCGAACAGGCCCTGGAAGACCCGGAAGGTGACCACCATCGGGATGCTGTGGGACAGGCCGATGGCGCCCGAGGCGAGGGCGAAGCCGGTCACGCCGATGAGGAAGGTCTGCCGGTGGCCGAAGCGGTCACCGAGCTTGCCCGCGGTGATCAGGGCGACCGCGAGGGCGAGGAAGTAGGCGTTGGTGATCCACTGCACGTCGGAGAAGCTCGCGTGCAGGTCCTTGGCGATGGCCGGGTTGGCGATGGCCACGATGGTGCCGTCGAGGGCCACCATCATGACGCCGACGGCGACGGTGATCAGGGTGAACCAGGGGTGGCCGCGCAGGCCCGCGGGGGCGGGCGGCGGCGCGTCGGTGGGCGACCCGTCCTCCGGTCCCGTCTTGTCGATGGTGGTCTGACTAGTCATGTAATGAGGCTAGTGACAGTCACTGACACTTGACAAACGGGTTCACCCGCCGACGGGCTGGACCGGGCACCCCTGCCGGAACGCATAGGCTGACCGGGAAGGACGTACAGGGAGAGGCCCATGGAGACGCTGCGCGAGCGCAAGAAGCGGCGTACCCGCGAGGCGCTGGTCCGCGCCGCGCTCGAACTGTTCACCACCCAGGGGTACGAGCGCACCACCGTCGACGAGATCGCCGAGGCGGTCGACGTCTCGCAGCGCACCTTCTTCCGCTACTTCGCCGGCAAGGAGGACGCCGCCTTCGCCGTGCAGGAGATGACCGAGGCGCACTTCGTGGCCGCCGTGCGCGCCCGGCCGCCGCACGAGCCGCCGATGGAGGCGCTGCGGCAGGCGGTCCTGGAGGGCTGGGACGAGATCCGGGAGACCGTCGAGTCGATGGTCCCGGTCGAGCTCTACCTGCGCATGTACCGCATGATCGAGACGACGCCCGCGCTGCTCGCCGCGCATCTGCGCCGTTCGGCGGCGACCGAGCAGACCATCGCCCGGCTGCTCGCGGAGCGCGAGGGCGTCGACGTGGACACCGACCCCCGGCCGCGGCTGGCCGTGGCCGTCTTCGCCGGGGTGATACGGGTCACCGAGCGGCAGTGGAGCACCGGCGACGACTTCAGCCTGTCGGCCATCCGGGGGCTCACGGCGGCCTACCTCGACCAGGTGGGCCCGGCGTTGACGGGGAACTGGCGCGCGGCCTGAAATCGTTGGCGGATCACGGGAGATCGTTGTGGAAGATCGTCCGTGAAGCGGCCCCCGGCACGCGAAACGTGATCCCCGCCACTCGATTGCCCCGAGACCCTTCCGTTCTCCTAGTGTGTCCTCCCAGTGACTTCCTTCGGCACCTCTCCCCAGCTCAACGTATGGCGCGCACTGCTGGCGCTGGCCGTCGTGTTCGTGATGCTCGCGATCACCGGCTGGACCGCCCTGCACACCCACCGCGAGTCGGCCGCGCTGCGGTCGTCCCTCTCCGAGTGGGTGCGCGACAGCGTCCACGGCAAGCCCCTCCCGGACCCGGCGAAGACCGCCCCGGACGGGCTGGCCCGTTTCTTCGGCTCGCTCTCCGCCCGGGACCGCCATGACCTGGCGACGCGTTACCCGCTGGCCGTGGGCAACATGAACGGCGCGCCCGTGTCCCTGCGCTACGAGGCCAACAGAGTGGCGCTCGAACGGGAGCGGGACGTGGAGTCCCGGCGCATGGACGACAACCGGCTCAGTACGGCCGGCCAGCAGGACGCCGCCCGCCGGATGCACCGGTACGAGGCGCTGATGAAGCCCGAGCGGCACATCCTCGCCTTCGACCCCGAGGGCTCCGGCCGCATCGCCGAGGTCTTCGGCGACCTGCGCCACGCCGACCGGATCTCCGTGGTGGTGCCCGGCGTCGACACCGACCTGCTCACCTTCGAGAAGTCCTACCGCCCCTACAGCGCCCCGGTCGGCATGGCCAAGGCGCTCTACTCCGCCGAGCGGCGGGCCGCGCCCTCGACCCGTACCGCCGTGATCGCCTGGGCCGACTACACCGCGCCCGCCGGGCTCGGCGTGGACGCGGCGACCGCGATGCGCGCGTCCGACGGGGCGGTCCGGCTGAACGCGATGCTGCGGGGGCTGCCCGGCCGGGCCGAGGTGTCGATGTTCTGCCACAGCTACGGCTCGGTGGTCTGCGGGGTCGCCGCGCCCGGCATGCCCGGCCGGGTCAGCGACATCGCGGTGGCCGCGAGCCCCGGCATGCGGGTGGCCAAGGCCGCGCATCTGAACCCGACCGCCCGGGTGTGGGCGATGCGGGACGCCACCGACTGGGTGCAGGACGTGCCGTACCTGGAGGTCGGCGGGCTCGGGCACGGAGCGGACCCGGTGTCCGGCGCGTTCGGCGCGCGGGTGCTGTCCTCGCGCGACGCGCGGGGCCACGCCGGCTATTTCCAGCCGGGCACGGACAGCCTGCGCAACCTCGCCGAGGTCGGCGTGGGGGCGTACGGCGCGGTGACATGCGCCCGCGGCGAGAAGGCGTGCCGGGCCGGGGTGCCGGACGCGCCCGCCGCGGGACGCGCGTAGAAACAGCAGGAAGTGCGGTCGGCGCGGGTGGCGACGGAGGGACATGTGCCGCATACGATGAGCCGCATGGGTGACGTACTGGCGGGTTTCCATGCCGTCTGGGAGTTCGAATCCGACTCCGTGCTCATCCGATACGAACGGGGGATACGCACACCGAAACTCTTCCAGGCACTCGGTGAACGGCGGGTGCCGCTCGCCGCGCTGGAGGGCGTGAGCCTGGCCGAGGGCAGACGGGGCACGGTCGTGCTGCGGCTGAAGCCGCGCGCCGGAGCCGACCCTCTGCTGGAGGCGGCGGCGGGCCAGCTGCCCGAGGGGCTGGACCCGTACCGGCTGGTCATGCCCGCCGAGCGGGAGACCCTGGCCGAGTACTACGCCGACGAGCTGAAGGCCGCGCTGACCGGGACCGGTCCCGCCGACCGCCATCTGATCGACGCCCCCGAGGCGCCGCGCAGGTTCAAGGCGTACGACGGCAAGGCGTCCTTCGACGGCACATCGGTGCGTTTCCGCTGGTCGTGGACGGGTGCGTCCACCGCGAAGTGGAAGGCGGGCGACCAGAGGTTCGCGGTCGCGGACCTCGGCGGGGTGGAGTGGCGCTCACCGGAGGCGTTCGAGGGGTACCTGCGGCTGCTGCCGAACGACACCGCGGGAGCCGCCGCGCCGGTGCCGCCCGACCAGGACGCGGCGACCGTGGTCTTCGGGCTCGGGTACGGCCCGGTGCACGAGTCGCTGCCGTTCGCGGCGGCCGTCCTCGCGGCCGTGCGGACCCGGGGAGCGGTACCGGCCGTGACCGCCGCGCCGGCCGCGCCCCGGCGGGACCCGGCCGACATCGCCGAGCGCATCCGCCATCTCGGTGAACTGCACCAGGCCGGTCTGGTGACCGACGAGGAGTTCACCGCCAAGAAGGCCGAGCTGCTGGCGGAGCTGTAGGGGCCCGCGGCCCTACCCCTCCCGGCCCGCCGAGGTGAACGTCATGTCGGCGTACCGGTCCCCCGCGACCCGCCCGGCGATCGGCTCCAGCAGGGCCAGCTCCTCGCCGGTGAGGACGAGGTGGGCGGCCCCGGCGTTCTCGGTGACCCGTTCCGCCCGGCGGGTGCCGGGGATCGGCACGACCGTGAGGCCGTGCACCGCCGCCCGCTGGTGCGCCCAGGCCAGCGCGACCTGGCCCGGGGTGGCCCCGTGGGCCTCGGCCACCTGGCGCACCGGCTCCAGCAGGGCCGCGTTGGCGGCCGCGTTGTCCCCGGTGAAGCGGGGCTGGGACCGGCGGAAGTCGTCGGCCGTCAGCTCCTTGGCCGCGTCGGTGAAGGCGCCAGTGAGGAAGCCGCGGCCCAGCGGGGAGTAGGGCACCAGGCCGACGCCCAGCTCGCGGGCGGCCGGAACCACCTGGGCCTCGATGTCCCGGCTGAACAGGGACCACTCGGACTGCAGGGCGGCGATGGGATGGACGGCGTGCGCGGCGCGCAGCTCGGCGGCCGTGACCTCGCTCAGTCCCAGGTGCTTGACCTTGCCCTCGCGGACGAGGTCGGCCATGACGCCGACGGTGTCCTCGAGGGGGATGTCCACATCGCGGCGGTGCATGTAATAGAGGTCGATCACGTCGACGCCGAGCCGCCGGAGGCTGTCCTCGACGGACTGACGGATGTAGGGGGCGTCGTTGCGGATGATCCGCTTGCCCGGGTCGTCCGGCGGGATGGACAGGGCGAACTTGGTGGCGACGACCACCTCGTCGCGGTGGGCCTTGAAGAAGGGGGCGAGGAACCGCTCGTTCTCGCCGGCGCCGTAGGCGTCCGCCGTGTCGTACAGCGTGACACCGAGTTCGAGGGCGCGTTCCAGAGCGGCCCGCGACTGCTCGGCGTCGGCCGGGCCGTAGCCGAAGCTCATGCCCATGCAGCCCAGGCCCTGGACTCCCGTCTCGGGGCCGGTCCGGCCCAGGGTCACGGACGGCAGCGTGCGGTCGGTCATCGGGTGGTCCCCTCCGTGGCGTAGAAACCGATCTTCAGGTCGAGCACGGCGAGCGTGTCCCGCAGTTCGTCGATGCGGGTGAGGACGTCCCGGCGCGTCGACTCCAGCAGCTCGCGCCGCTCCTCGTAGGTGCTCTGCCCCTGCCGCACCAGTGCCGCGTAGCGGACCATGTCGGCGACCGGCATGCCGGTCAGCCGGAGCTTGGTCACGAAGACCAGCCAGTCCAGGTCGCGGTTGGTGTAGCGGCGCTGGCCGGTGTGCGAGCGGTCGACGTGCGGCATCAGTCCGATGCGCTCGTACCAGCGCAGGGTGTGCGCGGTCAGTCCGGTGAAGGCGACGACCTCGCTGATCGTGTACGGGTCCTGCCCGTCGGGCCTCGGATGAGTCGGGGCGGGGCCGGAGCAGAGATCCCGGCCGGGAGCCGCCGCTTGCGTCGTCTGCATCACCGTCATGGCCTCAACGCTATGGCCTTGGAGCGCACTCCAGGCAAGCGGAATCGGGCAGAAATGGCCAGGACGGGGGCCGGGGCCGGGGCCGGACGCTAGGGCCTGTCCGGCATGAGTCTCGTACGCCGGGCCGTGCCCGAGGATGCGCGGGAAGTGCTGCGCCTGCGCCAGGTCATGATCGACGCCGTCTCCGGGGGCGACGCGGGGACCTGGCACGAGGAGTCCCTGTCCGGCCTGCGGGCCCGGCTCGCCGACCCGGACGGCACGTTCGCCGCCTTCGTGGTGGACCACCCGGAGCGGCCCGGGGCGCTGGCCGCGCTCGCGGCGGGGACGGCCGAGTACCGGATCGGGCGCGAGTCCAACCCGCGGGGCGTGGTCGGCTTCGTCTGCAGCGTGGCCACCGACCCCGGGACCCGCCGCCGGGGCTACTCCCGCCGTTGCGTGGACGAGCTGCTGGCCTGGTTCCGCGGGCGGGGCGCCCGGCAGATCCAGCTGACCGCCTCCGCCGAGGCCCGCCCGATGTACGAGGCGCTGGGGTTCCGGCCCAAGCCGGACCCCTTGATGGAGCTGCGGCTGTGACCCGCATAGGCTCCCTGGCATGTCGTTGCAGAGCCTGGCGCTGACCGAGAACTGGCCCGTCCCCACCGCCGCCGCGGGTGTCGTACGAGCCGACGGGACCGTCCTCGGTACCCACGGCCCGGACGGCCACCGCTTCCCGCTGGCCTCGGTGACCAAGCCGCTGGCCGCCTACGCGGCGCTGGTGGCGTACGAGGAGGGTGCCGTCGAGCTGGACGAGCCCGCCGGGCCGCCCGGGGCCACGGTCCGCCATCTGCTGGCGCACACCTCCGGGCTGGCCTTCGACGAGCACCGCACGATGTCCGCGCCGGGTGAGCGGCGGCTGTACTCCAACGCCGGTTTCGAGCAGCTCGGCGACCACATCGCCAAGGCCGCCGACATCCCCTTCGCGGAGTACCTGCGCCAGGCGGTGCTGGAGCCGCTGGGCATGACCTCGACCTCGCTGGAGGGCTCGCCCGCCAAGGACGGGGTGTCCACGGTGGCGGACCTGCTGCGCTTCGCGGCGGAGCTGCAGGCGCCCCGGCTGCTGGACCCGAGGACGGTCGCGGAGGCGATGACCGTGCAGTACCCGGGCACCAAGGGCGTGCTGCCGGGGTACGGGCACCAGAACCCCAACGACTGGGGCCTCGGCTTCGAGATCCGGGGCGGCAAGTCCCCGCACTGGACCGGGAGTTCCTCCTCCCCGCGCACCTTCGGCCACTTCGGCCAGTCCGGCACCTTCCTGTGGGCCGACCCGGACGCGGGGGTCGCCGCCGTCGCCCTCGCCGACCGGGCCTTCGGCCCCTGGGCGGTCGAGGCGTGGCCGGCGCTCACGGACGCCGTGCTGGCCGAGGTCCGCGGCTAGGCGCCCATCTCCCACAGCAGCAGCTCGGCCGCCGTCACCCCGGTCGCCGAGAGCCCCTCGGCGCCGGTGATCCGGGCCGAGTCGCCGGGGCCGAGCGTCTGTCCGCCGAGCTCGGCCTCGCCGCGCACCACATGGACGTAGAGGTGGGCCGCGTCCGGGACCGCCGTGCGCTCCCCGGCCGCCAGCCGCCGCACGTGCAGCATCGCGCCCGCCCCGGGCAGGGCGTACGGGGTGGAGTCGGCGATCCCCGGCACGACCTCGTAGGACGGCTCGCCGCCCGGCTCCAGCGGGGCCAGCCACATCTGCACGAAGGTCAGCGGGGCGGCGCGGTCGTTGCGCTCGACGTGCCGCACGCCCGCGGCCGCGCTCAGGTGCTGCACGTCGCCGGGGCGGACCACGCTCTCGTGGCCGGCGGAGTCGCGGTGGGTCAGCTCGCCCTCGACGACCCAGGTGACGATCTCGGTGTGGCTGTGCGGGTGCTCGTCGAAGCCGGCGCCGGGCGCGAGCCGCTCCTCGTTGCAGGCGATCACCGCGCCGAAGCGCAGGTTCCCGGGGTCGTAGTGCGGCCCGAACGAGAAGGCGTGCCGGGACTCGATGCCCGCCTCCGGGTCTCCTCCGCGGTAGCGCTCGGCCGCGCGCCGTACCTCCATCACGCACCCCACGGTAATGCGCGCGGCGCCCGTGCCGCAGGCATGTACCGGCCGGTGCGGAGGCGCTGGACGGACCCGGCGGCACATGCGCGCGTCCCGATAAGGCAGTCTTGTCCACGTGCCCGAACCCGAATCCCACCCCAGCGAACCCGCAGTACACGCCGCCCACCCGCACTCGGCGACCCTGAGGCGGCTGGAGAAGTCCTCCGGGAGTCTCGCCGCGCAGGCCATCGCGCGGATGGACGACACCCTGTCGTGGTACCGGGCCATGCCCCCGGAGAACCGGTCCTGGATCGGGCTCGTGGCCCAGGCCGGCATCGCCGCCTTCACCGAGTGGTTCCGGCACCCCGAGGCGCCGCAGGCCATCTCGACCGACGTCTTCGGCACGGCGCCCCGTGAGCTGACCCGCGCGATCACGCTGCGCCAGACCGTGGAGATGGTGCGCACCACCATCGAGGTCATGGAGAGCGCCATCGACGAGGTGGCCGCGCCCGGCGACGAGCGGGTGCTGCGCGAGGCGCTGCTCGTCTACGCGCGGGAGATCGCCTTCGCCACCGCCCAGGTCTACGCCCAGGCCGCCGAGGCACGCGGCGCCTGGGACGCCCGGCTGGAGTCGCTGGTGGTGAACGCTGTGCTCAGCGGCGAGGCCGACGAGGGGGCGCTGAGCCGGGCGGCCGCGCTCGGCTGGAACTCGCCGGAGCACGTGTGCGTGATCCTCGGCACCGCCCCGGACGGCGACAGCGAGCTGACCGTGGAGGCGATCCGGCGGGCCGCCCGGCACGCCAAGCTCCAGGTGCTCACCGGGGTGCTCGGGGACCGACTGGTGGTGATCGCCGGGGGCAGCTCGCAGCCGCTGAGCGTGGCCAGGTCGCTGATCGGCCCCTTCGCGCCGGGACCGGTGGTCGCCGGGCCGGTCATGAACGATCTCCTGGCCGCGACCCGGTCGGCGCAGGCCGCCGCCGCGGGCCTGAAGGCGTGCACCGCCTGGCAGGACGCGCCCCGGCCGGTGCTGGCGGACGATCTGCTTCCGGAGCGCGCGATCGCGGGTGATCCCGCTGCGCGCGAGCAGTTGGTGGAGGAGATCTACAGACCGCTGGAGGAGGCGGGGTCGGCGCTCCTGGAGACCCTGAGTGTCTACCTGGAGCAGGCGAGCAGTCTGGAGGGCGCGGCGCGGATGCTCTTCGTTCACCCGAACACCGTGCGGTACCGGCTCCGACGTGTGACTGACGTCACCGGCTGGTCGCCCTCCGATGTACGATCCGCCTTCACGCTGCGGATCGCCCTGATCCTCGGGCGGCTCACCGACGGCGAGTCCCAGCCCTAGTCTTTTGTCGGGGGCCCACAAAAGCCTTCCATGTTCTTCGTCCCTGTCCCCACGGGCGGCTCCGGCCGTCTCCAAGAGAGAGTGTGAGAGTGCTCGTACTCGTCGCTCCCGGCCAGGGCGCCCAGACGCCCGGCTTCCTGACCCCCTGGCTCGAACTCCCCGGTGCCGCCGACCGCGTCGCCGCGTGGTCCGACGCCATCGGA
Organism: Streptomyces sp. NPDC046860; assembly: GCF_040645115.1. NCBI lineage: Bacteria > Bacillati > Actinomycetota > Actinomycetes > Kitasatosporales > Streptomycetaceae > Streptomyces > Streptomyces sp. NPDC046860. The sequence goes on from NZ_JBEYXQ010000012.1 coordinate 57,368, forward strand.
CTGGACCTCGTCCACTACGGAACGCAGGCCGACGCGGACGCGATCCGCGACACCGCCGTGGCGCAGCCGCTGCTGGTCGCGGCCGGGCTGCTGTCCGCCGCGGCACTGGGTGACATCGCGCCGGGCGCGGTCGCGGGCCACAGCGTCGGCGAGATCACCGCCGCCGCCTTCGCGGGCGTGCTGGACGACATCTCCGCCCTGAACCTGGTGCGCAGGCGGGGTCTGGCCATGGCCGAGGCCGCCGCGATCACCGAGACCGGCATGTCGGCGCTGCTGGGCGGCGACCCGGAGGTCTCCGTCGCGCACCTTCAGAAGCTGGGCCTGACTCCGGCCAACATCAACGGCGCGGGCCAGATCGTCGCCGCGGGCACGATGGAGCAGCTCGCGGCCCTGCTGGAGGACAAGCCGGAGGGCGTCCGCAAGGTCGTCCCGCTGAAGGTGGCCGGCGCCTTCCACACCCGCCACATGGCGCCCGCCGTGGAGACGCTGGCCAAGGCCGCGGCCGAGCTGGCTCCGGCGGACCCGAAGCTGACCTACGTCTCCAACAAGGACGGCCGGACCGTCGCGTCCGGCGCCGAGGTCCTGGAGCGGCTGGTCGGCCAGGTCGCCAACCCGGTCCGCTGGGACCTGTGCATGGAGACCTTCAAGGAACTGGGCGCCACCGCGCTGATCGAGGTGTGCCCCGGCGGCACGCTGACCGGTCTGGCCAAGCGCGCGCTGCCCGGTGTACGGACGCTCGCCCTGAAGACCCCCGAGGATCTCGACGCGGCGCGCGCGCTCATCGCCGAGACCGCGACTCCTGCCGCTGACGCGGCCGGCGCCTGACAAGGAGCCCATGCCAATGGCGAAGATCAAGCCCAGCAAGGGCGCCCCGTACGCGCGCATCCTCGGGGTCGGCGGCTACCGCCCGACCCGGGTGGTGCCCAACGAGGTGATCCTGGAGACGATCGACTCCTCCGACGAGTGGATCAGGTCCCGCTCCGGGATCGAGACCCGGCACTGGGCGGGACCGGACGAGACGGTCGCCGCGATGTCGGTCGAGGCCGCGGGCAAGGCGATCGCCGACGCGGGCATCGACGCCGAGCAGATCGGCGCCGTGGTCGTCTCCACCGTCTCGCACTTCAGCCAGACCCCGGCCGTGGCCACGGAGATCGCGGACAAGCTGGGCACCGACAAGGCCGCCGCGTTCGACATCTCGGCGGGCTGCGCGGGCTTCGGCTACGGCCTGACCCTCGCCAAGGGCATGGTGGTGGAAGGTTCCGCCGACTACGTGCTCGTCATCGGCGTGGAGCGGCTGAGCGACCTGACCGACCTGGAGGACCGCGCGACGGCCTTCCTGTTCGGCGACGGCGCGGGCGCGGTCGTGGTCGGTCCCTCGCAGGACCCCGCCATCGGCCCGACCGTCTGGGGTTCCGAGGGCGACAAGGCCGGCACCATCAAGCAGACGGTGCCGTGGGACCGCTTCGCCGTCGGCGACGTCTCCCAGCTGCCCCTGGACAGCGCGGGCAACGTGAAGTTCCCCGCGATCACGCAGGAGGGCCAGGCGGTGTTCCGCTGGGCCGTGTTCGAGATGGCGAAGGTCGCCCAGCAGGCGCTGGACGCGGCCGGGATCTCCTCGGACGACCTGGACGTCTTCATCCCGCACCAGGCCAATGTGCGGATCATCGACTCGATGGTGAAGACTCTGAAGCTGCCGGAGCATGTCACGGTCGCCCGTGACATCCGCACCACCGGCAACACCTCGGCCGCGTCGATCCCGCTCGCGATGGAGCGGCTTCTGGCGACCGGCGAGGCCAAGAGCGGCGACACGGCGCTCGTCATCGGATTCGGGGCGGGTCTGGTCTACGCCGCCACGGTCGTTACCCTCCCCTAGGCACTCCGTGCCGGACCATCCGGTCCGATGCGGGGAGAATTGCCGCTTAACCGTCTGAACATCGAAGAAGGAGAGCGCCTGACATGGCCGCCACCCAGGAAGAGATCGTCGCCGGCCTTGCCGAGATCGTGAACGAGATCGCCGGCATCCCCGTCGAGGACGTCAAGCTCGACAAGTCGTTCACGGACGACCTCGACGTCGACTCCCTGTCCATGGTCGAGGTCGTCGTCGCCGCCGAAGAGCGCTTCGACGTGAAGATCCCGGACGAGGACGTCAAGAACCTCAAGACCGTCGGTGACGCCACCGACTACATCCTCAAGCACCAGGCCTGAGACTCGTGGGTCTCGAGGCCGTAAGGCCTTGAGACCGCAAGGCCCCGCCACCCGGCGGTGGCGCCGTACATTCCCGCATCGTTGGAGAAAGAATTCCCGTGAGCCCGACCAATCGCACCGTGGTCGTCACCGGTATCGGCGCAACCACACCGCTGGGTGGCGACGTGCCCTCCACCTGGGAGGCCCTGCTCGCCGGCCGGTCCGGTGTCGGCCGCCTTCAGGAGGACTGGGCGCAGGAGCTGCCGGTCAAGATCGCCGCGCGTGTCGCGGTCGAGCCCGGTGAGATCCTCCCCCGCCCGCAGGCCCGCAAGCTGGACCGCTCGGCACAGTTCGCGCTGATCGCGGCCAAGGAAGCCTGGCAGGACGCCGGTTTCACCGCCAGGGCCGGCGAGGACCAGGCCGTCGACCCCGACCGGCTCGGGGCGGTCATCGCCTCCGGCATCGGCGGTGTGACGACCCTGCTGGACCAGTACGACGTGCTCAAGGAGAAGGGCGTCCGCCGCGTCTCCCCGCACACCGTGCCGATGCTGATGCCCAACTCCCCGGCGGCCAACGTCGGTATCGAGCTGGGTGCCCGCGCCGGTGTGCACACCCCGGTCTCGGCCTGCGCCTCGGGCGCGGAGGCCATCGGGTACGCGATCGAGATGATCCGCACCGGGCGTGCGGACGTGGTCGTGGCCGGTGGTACCGAGGCCGCCATCCACCCGCTTCCCATCGTCGCCTTCGGCAACATGATGGCGATGTCCAAGAACAACGACGACCCCGAGGGCGCGTCCCGCCCCTACGACTCGGGCCGTGACGGCTTCGTGCTCGGTGAGGGCGCCGGTGTGATCGTGCTGGAGTCCGAGGAGCACGCCAAGGCGCGCGGCGCCCGGATCTACGCCGAGGCCATCGGCCAGGGCGTCTCCGCGGACGCGCACCACATCACGCAGCCGGAGCCCTCGGGCAACGGCATCGCGCAGGCGCTGCAGAACCTGCTGGACTCGACCGACCTGAAGCCGGCGGAGATCGTGCACGTGAACGCGCACGCGACCTCGACGCCGCAGGGCGACGTGGCCGAGATCAAGGCGCTGCGCAAGGTCTTCGGCGACGACGTCGACCACATGGCGATCTCGGCGACCAAGTCGATGACCGGTCACCTGCTGGGCGGCGCGGGCGGTATCGAGACCGTCGCGTCCGTCCTGGCCCTGGTGCACCGCACCGCTCCGCCGACCATCAACGTCTCGGAGCTGGACCCCGAGGTGGACGCGGACGTCGTCGTCGGCGGGCCGCGCGCGCTCCCCGAGGGCCGGATCGCCGCCCTGAACGACTCGTTCGGCTTCGGCGGCCACAATGTGGTCTTGGCGTTCCGGTCGGTCTGAGCCGGCGTAACGCCGTGATGGCCCGGTCTCCTTCGGTGGAGGCCGGGCCATTCGCCGTTGGTGGTGCTTGTCGTCGCCGGGTGCGGGTGCGTCGTGGCTTGTCGCGCGGTTCCCCGCGCCCCTGGGGTCGGCTGCCCTTGACCCCGTTGAGAAGGCTCGCTCACACCACCTGGTGGAGCCAGCGGACCGGGGCGCCCTCGCCCGCGTGGCGGAAGGGTTCCAGTTCGTCGTCCCAGGGCTTGCCGAGGAGCCTGGAGATGTCGGCCTCGAGGTCGGTCTCGCCCTGTCTGCCGCGCTGGAGGGCGGCACGCAGCCGGTCCTCGGGGATGAGGATGTCGCCGTGGATGCCGGTGACGGCGTGGAAGATGCCGAGGTCGGGGGTGCAGCTGTAGCGCTCCCCCTCGGCGCGGGCGGAGGGCTCGGCGGTGACCTCGAAGCGCAGCAGCTGCCAGCCGCGCAGCGCGGAGGCGAGCTTGGAGGCGGTGGCCGCCTCGCCCTGCCAGGAGAACTCCGAGCGCCAGGTGCCCGGGGCGGCGGGCTGCCTGATCCAGTCGAGGCTGACGCGTGTGCCCAGCACCCCGGCTACGGCCCACTCGACATGCGGGCACAGCGCGCGCGGCGCGGAGTGCACGTACAGAACTCCACGTGTCGTCACCGGAACCTCCGGGCTGAGCGGGACATCTTGCGGACTGGCGATGCGGCGTTGACGCGAAGGCCGCACTGATGGCGAGGCTACCTTGCGGGGATGCAAGGAGTGTGACGTACCGTCGGTCCGGGTGCCAGGAAACCTCCGCCATTCACCCAGGGGGACGCTTGTACGGGGGTGTGCCGTTCCGGCTCGGCGGTACGGGAACCCTCCCGCGTTGTGATGGGGGGACGCACCGGCGGGCGGTGCGCCGACTAGCGAGGGGACCTGCGGGGATGCGGAGACCAGGCCACCGGGCGCGGGCCGCCCTCGCCGTGCTGGCGGCGGCCGTGCTGGCGAGCGGGTGTGACTCCATCCGGGGTGACGGCGTGGGTACGGGCGTGTCCCGGCCGTCCCCGAAGGCGTCGCCGGCGTGGGACGCGAGCCCAGACTCGATCGCGGCGGTGGGCGACTCGATCACCCGCGGCTTCGACGCGTGCCAGGTGCTCTCGGACTGCCCCGGTGTCTCCTGGGCGACCGGCGGCGACGCGTCGGTGGACAGCCTCGCGGTGCGGCTGCTGGGCAGGCGGGGCGCGGCCGAGCGGGGCTGGAACTACGCGGAGACCGGCGCCCGGATGGCCGACCTGCCGGACCAGCTGGCGCGGGCGGTGACCCGCCGCCCGGAGCTGGTGACGGTGATGGTGGGGGCGAACGACGCCTGCCGTTCCTCGGTGTCGGCGATGACCCCGGTGGCGGACTTCCGCGCGGACTTCGAGCGGTCGATGGCCACGCTGCGCGCGAGGCTGCCGAGGACGCAGGTGTACGTGGCGAGCGTGCCGAACCTGCTGCGGCTGTGGTCGCAGGGGCGGGCGGACCCGCTGGGCAAGGAGGTGTGGAAGCTGGGCATCTGCCCGTCGATGCTGCGCGGCGCGGACGATCTGACCGCGGCGGCGACGGTGCGCCGGCAGGAGGTCCAGCGGCGCGTGGAGGCGTACAACACGGTGCTGGCCGAGGTGTGCGCGAAGGACGAGCGCTGCCGCTCCGACGGCAACGCGGTCTTCGACTACCGCTTCGGCACCGGGCAGTTGAGCAGGTGGGACTGGTTCCATCCGAGCCGGGACGGTCAGGCCAGGCTCGCCGAGATCGCGTACCGGAAGGTCACGGAGCGCAGCCGGTGACCTAAGGTTTCCCACATGGGCGAACTTTTCGGCACACTTTCCGACGGGACCCAGGTGCACCGCTGGACGCTCGAGCGCGGTGGTGTGCGGGTCCGGGTGCTGTCGTACGGCGGGATCGTGCAGTCGGCCGAGGTGCCGGACCGGGAGGGGCGCACGGCGGACGTGGTGCTCGGATTCCGTTCCCTGGAGGGCTATGTCGAGCATCCGAGGCCGTATCTGGGCGCGTTGGTGGGCCGGTACGCCAACCGCATCGCGGGCGGCCGCTTCCCGCTGGACGGGCGGACCTACGCCCTGGCGCCGAACAACGGGCCCAACTCGCTGCACGGCGGCGAGCGCGGCTTCGACCGGTACGTGTGGGACGCGGAGCCGGTGGAGCACGGGCTGCGGCTGAGCCGGGTCAGCCCGCACGGCGAGGAGGGCTTCCCGGGCCGGCTGGAGGTGTCGGCGACGTACACGCTGGACGCGTCGGGCGCGCTGCGGATCGCCTACGAGGCGGTGACGGACGCGCCGACGGTGGTGAACCTGACCAACCACTCGTACTGGAACCTGGGCGGCTCGGGCCACGCGGGCGGCCACGAACTGCGCCTGGACGCCTCGCGGTACACCCCGGTGGACGACGGTCTGATCCCGGTGGGCGAGCCGCTGGACGTGACCGGCTCGCGCTTCGACTTCCGCGCGGCCCGCAAGATCGGCTCGGGGTACGACCACAACTACGTGCTGGACAAGGGGGTGTCGGAGGCGGCCGCTGAGGTCGCCGAGCTGTACGACCCCGCGTCCGGGCGGGTGCTGACGGTGGCGACGACCGAGCCGGGCCTCCAGCTCTACACCGCCGACCATCTGGGCGCCCCGTTCGCGCCGGGCGAGGGGATCGCGCTGGAGACCCAGCACTTCCCGGACTCACCGAACCGCCCGGACTTCCCGACCACCCGGCTGGAGCCGGGCGAGGTGTACCGCTCTCAGACGGTGTACGGCTTCGGGGTCCGTTAGACATCCGCGCCGGGGTCGCCGGACAGTATTCAGCCCCGGTCCGGGTGTCAGGTTCCGGGACCGGGGCTGGTGTCGACGTTAATCGGCGCGGGGCGGCCCGGGGCGACGGATCGGGGGTCCGGGCCGCTTCTCGTACGAACCCTTCACGCGCGGGTCACGAGTTCGCCGCGTCGGGCGCCCCGGGGGGATCAGGCGGTGACCGCCTCGTCGCTCTCCGGCTGCTCCTCGGCGAGGGGCTCGCCGAGCAGGTCGCGGGTCAGGAGGGTGGCCCCGGCGACCGCGCCGGGCATCAGGAACACGGCGACGACGGGGACCAGGAAAGCGAGGCCGAGCGGGACGCCGAAGCCCCAGGCCAGCGTCTTGCGGGAGCGCAGCAGGGTGAGGCGGGCGCGCAGGTCGACATTCCGGCGCTGGAGGGCGACGGCGGTCAGTTCCTCGGTGAGGAAGAACCCGGTGACGAAGAAGCCGACGACCGGGACGACGGTCTGGCCGACGACGGGCAGGAAGCCGAGCGCAAACAGCAGGACGCCCCACACCGAGGCGCGCAGCAGGATGCGCAGGCTGTCGCGGGCGGAGATCCACAGGTCGCGCCACATCGGCCGGTCGGAGCTGGGCGCGGTGCCGTCGGGCGAGACGTCGGCGTCGGTGCGCTCGGACAGGCTCTCGTAGAAGGGCTGACCGATCAGCAGGGTGGCGGCGGTGAAGGTGAGGACCGCGAGCAGCAGGGCGAGGGCGAACAGGACGACGGTGAGGAAGCCCCGGAAGACGCCCTGCCAGGGGCTGGACCAGTCGTCGGCGAACGGGGTCGCCCAGGAGACGGCGTCGGAGCCCCACAGGGCGAGCGCGACGAGCGCCGCCACGTAGAGGACGAGGGTGATCAGGCCGGGCAGCAGGCCGAAGCCGTACTGCCGTCCGTGCCGGGCCACCCACCGCTGGCCGCTGAGGAGATGACGGAAGCCCACCCCGAAGTCACGCATGCCGGGGACTCTACCCGGCGCGGCGCGGGGGACGGCCGGGCGGTCGGCGGTTCAGGAGTCCAGCATGCGGCGCAGCAGGTCGCGCAGGGAGCCGCGTTCGGCGGCGGAGAGGCCGGCGAGGGGCTCGCGGGCGAAGCGCAGGCCCTCGCGCAGGTCCCGGGCGACCCGCAGGCCCTCCTCGGTGGCGGCGGCGAGCTTGACCCGGCGGTCGGCGCTGTCGGGGCGGCGCTCGGCCAGGCCGCGCGACTCCAGCCGGTCCACGATGCCGGTCACGTTGGAGGGCTCGCACTTCAGCCGCTGGGCGAGCTTGCGCATGGGCAGCGGCTCCAGGGCCAGGAGGCTGAGCAGCCGGGCCTGGGGGCCGGTGAGCGCGTGGGTGGCCGCGGCCTCCTCGTAGTCCGCGTAGAAGCGGGACACGACGTCGCCGATCAGCTCGACGACCTCCATGGTCAGGGGGTCGACAGCGCGGCGGTGGTGCGCGGACGGGGTGGACATGCGCTCCAGGATACCCGCTTACTTGACATCTTTAAATATTCAGGCTCATTGTTATTTCAGGTACTGAAGCTTTCTGAGGAAGAAGGTCGCCCCCATGTCCGACTCCCCCACCCTTCCCGCGGTCAGCCGCGAGTGGCACCTGCTGCGCCGTCCGGTCGGCTGGCCGGAGCCCGAGGACTTCGCGCTCGTCGAGGCGCCGATGCCGGTCCCCGGCGAGGGCCAGGTGCTGGTGCGCAACGAATACCTCTCGGTGGACCCGTACATGCGCGGCCGGATGAGCGCCGCGAAGTCCTACTCCGCCCCGTTCGCCCTGGGTGAGCCGATGGAGGGCGGCGCGGTGGGCGTGGTCGTCGCCTCCGACGTCGACGGCATCGAGGCCGGGGACCACCTGCTGCACTTCGCGGGCTGGCGGGAGTACGCGGCGGTGGACGCGAAGCGGGCCGTCAAGGTCGACCCGGACGCCGCGCCGCTGTCGACGTACCTCGGTGTGCTCGGCATGACGGGCCTGACCGCGTACGCCGGTCTGCTGCGCGTCGCCGGGTTCAAGGAGGGCGACGTCGTCTTCGTCTCCGGCGCGGCCGGCGCGGTGGGCAGCCAGGTCGGTCAGCTCGCCAGGCTGAAGGGCGCCTCGCGCGTCATCGGCTCGGCCGGGTCCGACGAGAAGGTGCGGCTGCTGGTCGACGAGTACGGCTTCGACGCCGCGTTCAACTACAAGGACGGCCCGGTGGGCGAGCAGCTCCGCGCGGCCGCCCCGGACGGCATCGACGTGTACTTCGACAACGTCGGCGGCGACCACCTCCAGGCCGCCATCGCCGAGCTGAACCTGCACGGGCGCATCGCGATCTGCGGCATGATCTCGGTCTACAACAACACCGAGCCCGCACCCGGCCCGAACAACCTCACCCGCCTGATCCAGACCCGCGGCCGCATCGAGGGCTTCCTCGTCGGCGACCACTACGACCTCCAGCCGGAGTTCGTCCGCGAGGTAGGGCCGTGGGTCGCCTCGGGCGAGCTGAAGTACCGGGAGACGGTCGCGGACGGCATCCAGAACACGCTGGAGGCGTTCCTCGGGGTACTGCGCGGCGACAACACCGGAAAGATGATCGTCAAGCTCTGACGATCGCCGGGCTCCGGTGCGGAGGTCACCGATCCGGAACTCGCCGGTGACGTGAGCCGGTTCCGGTCGTTGCACCTGTCGGAGGCCGCATCCCTGGACGTGGGGTGCGGCCTCCGCCATGCCCGGTTCAGCCGCCCAGCGCCGCCCGGTGCACCGCCGCCGCCAGGCGGTCGTTCTCCGGGGCCGCGCCGCCGGGGTGGGCGCAGCGGCGGCGGGTGTAGCCGTAGGCGAGGTGGCCGCGGGGGTCGGCGAACGCCTGCGACCCGGACGCGCCGCAGTGGCCGACCGTGCCCGCGCCGAGGAAGGGGTGCCAGACCTCGGACGTGCACTCGAAGCCGAGGCCGAACACCCCGTGGGCGCGGGTCACCAGGTCGTGCCCGGCCGAGTGCGGCTGCCCGAACTCCGCGAGCGTGTCGCCCTTGAGCAGCGGCGCCTTCTCGTCCACCTCGCCGATCATCGCCGCGTACATCCCCGCCAGGCCGCGCGCCGAGGCGACCCCGCCGATGGACGCCTGGCCGGCCGCGCGGACGGCGCGGTCGTTCGGCAGCGCCTGGAGGTCGGTGGGGCGCGGGGCGTGCTGGTTGCGGGCGATGGAGGGCAGGGTGTGCGGGCCGCCGCGGCGCAGCTCGGCCTCCGCCTGCTGGGCCGGGGTCGGCACCATCGGCAGGGTGTCGCGGAAGCGGGGCTCGCGCGAGGCGGGCAGGCCGAGGAAGAAGTCGAGGCCGTAGGGGGCGCGGACCCGCTCCTCGTACAGCTCCTGGACGGTGTGGCCGGTGGCCCGGCGGACCACCTCGCCGGTGAGGGCGCCCATCGTGAGCGCGTGGTAGCCGAAGGCGGTGCCGGGCCGCCAGAACGGGCGCTGGTCGGCGAGGCGTTCGGCGAGCGCGCGGTCGTCGGCCAGCTCGGCCGCGCTGAAGCCGGTGTCGGTGCCGACGAGTCCGGCGCGGTGGGCGAGCAGGTCGCGCAGGGTCAGGGCGCCCTTGCCCTCGACGCCGAACTCGGGCCAGTAGTAGGTGACTTTGCGGTCCAGTTCGAGAGTGCCGTCCTGGACCAGCAGTGCCGCGACCAGATGGGCGGCGCCCTTGGTGGAGGAGAAGACGCCGTACAGCGAGTCGCCGTCGGCATCCTCACCCGCCCACAGGTCGACGACCCGGCGTCCGTCCACGTAGGCGCACAACTGGCCCTCGTAGTCCGGCTGTTCTCCGGAGACGAACGCGGCGAACTCCTCGCGCACCGCCTCGAACCCCTCGGCGACCGTGCCCTGGACGGTGCTGTCCTGACTCATCCGTTCTCCTCAACTGAGCCGCTGCTCGCTGCTCCTCCTCGCACGGCGCCGGGTCCGGCCGGCGCATTCCGAGGTCGTGTACGGCGAGATGTACCTGTTCGACTCAACAGCCTCGGGGCCCGGTTGGTGTCACCGTTGCCCCGGATGGCGGATGGCACGGGGGTTCGTACGGCGGCGACCGGGGCACGGACGGGCGGCCGGGTCTCAGGGTGTGCGCCTGCCCTGCTCGGGGCGGCGGACGCGGGTCACCAGGGGGCGCGCGCTTCCGCGGCGGGCGCCCGGGGGGCGTCCCGCCGGGCGGGGCGGAGGACGCCAGGGTGTCAGGTGCACCACCACAGGAAGCGGTCGCAGTTCTTGGTCGGGGAGGGCTGGGGGGCCGGGCCGGACGTGGTGGGGGCCGCGGTCGGGGTGGGGGTGGGCTTGGCGGGGGCCGGCCGGCCGGCGGCCGGGGCGGAGTCCCGGGGGGTGGTGGCGGGACGCCGGGTGGCGGGGTCGGCCGACGGGGACTCGGAGGCCGTCTGCGAGGCGGACTGCGACGGCGAGGCGGAGGACGAGCCGGACGGCGAGGCAGAGGCGCTGCGGGCGCTGGTCGCCTCGGCGGAGGCGGTCCCCGAGGGGGCGCCGCTCGGGTCCGGCGCGACGGAGGCCGCGCCGCCGTCCGGGGAGGCGTCGCCGGAGGCGGCGGGCCGGTCGAAGGAGAAGGGGGCGTCGGTGCCCAGTTCGGCGAGGCTCAGGGCGCCCGCCGCGAGGACGAAGCCGGTCACCAGCATCAGCGTGCGGCGTCTGCGGCGGCGGTGCGCGGCGGCCTTGCGGTCGCGTCTGCTGCCGTCGGGGACGCCGTCGTCCGGTCCGGCGGGGTCCGGGTCGTCCGCCTCGTCGTAGGAGGGCTCGTCGTACGTGGGCTCGTCGTACGCGGGCTGTTCGTACGCGGGGGCGACGGGTTCGGCGGGCGGCTCGTGCGTCCCGCGTCGGTCGGCCTGCTGGGGCACCCTCGGCTGCGGGGCGGTCGCCGCGGGGCCGGGTGCCGGGGCGGCGGGGGCGGGGGCGGCGGGAGCGCTCTGGCCGTAGGGGTCCGCCACCGTGCCCGCCGGGGTGTGGGCGACCGGCGCGACGGCCGACAGGGCGGGCGCGCCGCAGCCGGGGCAGGCCAGGGCGCCGTTGAGGTGCCGTCGGCACGGGTGGCAGTAGTCCATGACGCGGGAAGACTAGATTCCACCCCGGTCACGTTCCTAGGTGCCGCTGTGAAGGTTTCGTGCGGGACCGTGAGTTCCGCGCATCCCCGTGCCGGAACCGTTACGTGTTCGCCCCATTGACACCCCCCGCACGCCCTCCCTACTGTCACGCCAGCATTTCGAACGCATGACGAAATTTCGAACACCGAGGGGTGGACGGGCGTGCGTATCACCGGAATCAGCACCCATGTGGTCGGCACACCGTGGCGCAATCTGACCTATGTGCAGGTCCACACGGACGAAGGGCTCACCGGGGTCGGGGAGACCCGGATGCTCGGTCACACCGATGCCCTGCTGGGGTACTTGCGGGAGGCCGAGGCCAACCACATCGCGGGCTCGGACCCGTTCGCCGTGGAGGACCTGGTGCGCCGCATGAAGTACGGCGACTTCGGGCGGGCCGGCGAGATCGTGATGTCCGGGATCGCGGTGGTCGAGACGGCCTGCTGGGACATCAAGGGCAAGGCGCTCGGCGTACCGGTGTGGCAGCTGCTCGGCGGGAAGGTCACCGACCGGGTCAAGGCGTACGCGAACGGCTGGTACACCACCGAGCGCACCCCTCAGGCGTACCACGAGGCGGCCCGCGCGGTCGTGGCGCGGGGCTACCGGGCCCTGAAGATCGACCCGTTCGGCACCGGACACTTCGAGCTGGACCACGAGCGCACCCGGTACGCGGTCTCCCTGATCGAGGCCGTACGGGACGCGATCGGGCCGGACACCGAGCTGATGCTGGAGATGCACGGCCGTTTCTCCCCCGCCACCGCGATCCGCCTCGCCCGGGAACTCGCGCCCTTCGACCCGGCGTGGCTGGAGGAGCCGGTGCCGCCGGAGAACCTCAAGGCGCTGGAGAAGGTGGCCGCCAAGGTCGACATCCCGATCGCCACCGGGGAGCGGATGCACGACCGGATCGAGTTCCGGGAACTCTTCGAGAGCCAGGCGGCGGACATCATCCAGCCGGACGTCGGCCACATCGGCGGCATCTGGGAGACCCGCAAGCTCGCCGCCACCGCCGAGACCCACTACACGCTGCTCGCCCCGCACAACGTGGGCGGCCCGGTCCTCACCGCCGCCTCGCTCCAAGTCGGCTTCACGACACCGAACTTCAAGATCCTGGAGCACTTCAACGACTTCGCGGACGCCGAGATCAAGAACGTCGTCAAGGGAGCGCCCGAGGTGGTCGACGGCTACTTCCACCTCTCCGAGGCCCCCGGTCTCGGCGTGGAGCTGGACACCGACGCGGCAGCCGAGTTCCCGCAGCAGCAGGCCCGGTTCGACCTGTGGGCCGAGGGCTGGGAGCGGCGCCGGCCGAAGGGGACGAAGTGAGCGTCCAGGTGGTGGTCGAGGCGCCGGGCACGCACCGGCTGGAGCCGCACACCCCGCGCGAACCCGGCCCGGGCGAGGCCCTGGTCGCGGTGCACGCGGTGGGCGTCTGCGGCAGCGACCGCGAGCTGTACCGGGGCAACCGGCCTGCGGAGTACGTGCGTTACCCGGTGGTGCCGGGCCACGAGTGGTCCGGCACGGTCCGCGCGGTGGGCTCCGGGGTGCCCGAGCGGCTGGTGGGCCGCAAGGTGGTCGGCGAGGGGTTCCGCAACTGCCAGGTGTGCGCGCGCTGTCACGCGGGCGAGACGACGCTGTGCGAGGCGGGGTACGAGGAGACCGGCTTCACCCGGCCCGGCGCGATGGCACCCACGCTCACCCTGCCGGCCCGGCTGCTGCACCCCCTGCCCGACGGCGCCGACCTCACCGCGGCCGCCCTGCTGGAGCCCGCCGCCTGTGTCGCGGCCGCCGCCCTGCTGGCCGGCGCCCGGCCCGGCGAGCGGGTCGCGGTGGTCGGCACCGGCACGCTCGGGATGCTCGCGGTGCGGTTCCTCGCGGCGATCTCCCCCGGCGAGCTGCTGCTGGTGGGCCTCGACCGTGAACGCGAGCCGCTGGCGAAGGAGTTCGGCGCCACGGACTTCGCCGTGAGCGGCCCCGGGCTGCCCGGCGGGTACGACGTGGTGATCGAGGCCGCGGGCTCCGCCGAGGCAGCGCGCACGGCCGCCGCCCTGCTCCGGCGCGGTGGACGCCTGGTGCTGACCGGCATCCCGGCGCCGGGCGCGGCAGGGCTGGACCCGGCCGGCCTGGTCGTACGTCGGCTGGAGGTGCGCACGGTCTTCGGGGCTCCCCCGGCCGCCTGGGCGCACGCGGTGCGGCTGTTCGGCGCCGGGCTGCTGGACCCGCTGCCCCTGGTGGCGCACCGGCTGCCGCTGACCGAGTTCGCGCGGGCGGTGGAGCTCGCCGGGACGGGCGCCGGGAAGGTGCTGCTGCTGCCCTGACCCGCGCGTACCGGCCCCGGGGATTCTCCCGCCCGACGATCCGAACCCTGTCCGGCATACCGAACACGAAAGGCAGCCCGTGACCGACCTTTCCGCTCCGGCAGTCCGCAGGCCCGGCGAGCGGGCGCTCGCCGCTCTGGGGCTGGCCGCGCCCGCCCCCGACCCCGCCGACGCGTCCCCGCACCGCTTCCCGGGCGGCGGGAGCTGGCGTACCGAGATCCCGTCGTGCGAGGGGCCAGAGGCGCTGGCCGTGGTGCTGGCGGAGGCGGCACGGCTGGACGTGCCGGTGCACCGGATCAGCCAGGGCAGCGGCGTCTGGATGCTCACGGACGCCGAGATCACCGAGATGGCCGGGGCGACCCGCGAACGCGGCATCGAGCTGTGCCTGTTCACCGGGCCGCGCGGCACCTGGGACACCGGTGGCGCGGTGCGCTCCGACTCGCGCGGCGGCGGCCCGCGCGCCCGGGGCCACGACGCGGTGGCCGGCTGCGTCGAGGACGCGGTGCGCGCCACCGAACTGGGCGTGCGCTGCCTGCTGGTGGCCGACGAGGGCGTGCTGTGGGCGCTGCACCGGGCGCGGGAGTCGGGGGTGCTCCCGGCGGACACCACGCTCAAGGTGTCCGCGCTGATCGGCCCGGTCAACCCGGTCTCCTACGCGGTGTTCGAGCGGCTGGGCGCCGACTCGATCAACGTGCCCGGCGATCTCACCCTCGCCCATCTCACCGAGATCCGGCGGGTGTCCGGCGCCCCCATGGACATGTACATCGAGTCGCCGGACGACCTCGGCGGCCAGGTGCGGATGTACGAGGTGGCCGAGCTGATCCGGCGCGGCGCCCCGCTGTATCTGAAGTTCGGCCTGTCCAGGGCGCCCGGCATCTACCCCTCGGGCGCCCATCTCAGGGCCGTGGCGCTGGACACCGCGCGGGAGCGGGTGCGGCGCGGCCGGCTGGCGCTGGACCTGCTCGCCCGGCACGGCGCCGACCAGGGCATGGCCCCACTCGGCACCCGTCTCCCCGGCCCCCTGCACCGCTTCCCGACGACGGACTGACCCCGCACCACCGCACGGCCCGACCCGCTCAACGCCGAGACGAACAAGGACGGTTCCCCATGCGCGACCGGTACACCGCACGCCCCGCGAGAGTCGCCTTCGCCGCGACCGCCGTACTCGCCCTCACGCTGACCGCCTGCGGGCAGAGCGGCGAGGGCGGGTCCGAGGACAAGGGCGGCGACGCCAAGGGCGGCACGATCGGCATCGCGATGCCGACCAAGTCCTCCGAGCGCTGGATCGCCGACGGCGCCAACGTCGTCAAGAACCTGCGCGCCAAGGGGTTCAAGACCAAGCTGGTCTACGGCGAGGACGACCCGGACACCCAGGTCGCCCAGATCGAGAACCTCATCACCCAGGGCGTCAAGGGCCTGGTCGTCGCGGCCATCGACAACAAGTCCCTGAACAACGTGCTCCAGGAGGCGTCCGACGCCCACATCCCGGTCATCGCCTACGACCGGCTGATCCTCGGCACCAAGAACGTCGACTACTACGCCTCCTTCGACAACGAGAAGGTCGGCGAGCTGCAGGGCACGTACATCACGCACAGGCTGGGGCTGGACAGCGGCAAGAAGGGGCCCTTCTCCATCGAGCTGTTCGCCGGGTCCAACGACGACAACAACACCAAGTACTTCTTCGGCGGCGCGATGAAGGTGCTCCAGCCGTACATCGACAAGAAGCAGCTCGTGGTGAGGTCCGGGCAGACCGCGCTCAACCAGGTCACCACGCTGCGCTGGGACGGCACCACCGCCCAGCACCGCATGGAGGACGTGCTGACCTCCGCCTACCGCTCCGGCCGGGTCGACGCGGTGCTCTCCCCGTACGACGGCATCTCCATCGGCATCCTGTCCGCGCTGAAGTCGGACGGCTACGGCGGCAAGGGCAAGCCGCTGCCGGTCGTCAGCGGGCAGGACGCGGAGCTGGCGTCGGTGAAGTCGATCATCGCGGGCGAGCAGACGCAGACGGTCTACAAGGACACCCGCAAGCTCGCCGAGGTCGCCGCGAACATGGTCGACGCCGCCCTCGCGGGCAAGAAGCCCGAGGTCAACGACACCAAGACCTATGACAACGGTGCCAAGGTCGTGCCCGCCTACCTGCTCCAGCCGGTCAGCGTCGACAAGGGCAACTACCGCGAGGTGCTGGTCGACGGCGGCTACTACACCGAGTCCCAGCTCAAGTGAGGGCCGACTCCCCCAGCACGGCCGGCCCCGTGCTCGAGATGCGCTCGATCGTCAAGACGTTCCCCGGCGTCAAGGCCCTCTCCGACGTCACCCTGACCGTCCGGCCCGGTGAGGTGCACGCCATCTGCGGGGAGAACGGCGCCGGGAAGTCCACCCTGATGAAGGTGCTCTCCGGGGTCCATCCGCACGGCAGTTACGAGGGCGAGGTCCGCTTCGAGGGCGAGGAGTGCCGGTTCCGGGACATCCGGGCCAGCGAGCGGCAGGGCATCGTCATCATCCACCAGGAGCTGGCGCTGGTGCCCTACCTCTCTCTCGCGGAGAACCTGTTCCTCGGCAACGAGCACGCCCGGCGCGGTCTGATCGACTGGACGGAGACCCTGCGGCACGCCACGAAGCTGCTGCGCCGGGTCGGCCTGGACGAGCATCCGGAGACCCGGGTCGCGGACATCGGCGTCGGCAAGCAACAGTTGGTGGAGATCGCCAAGGCGCTGGCGAAGTCGGTACGGCTGCTCATCCTGGACGAGCCGACCGCCGCCCTCAACGACGAGGACAGCGGCAAACTCCTGGATCTCATCCTGGAGCTGAAGGCCCAGGGCATCACCTGCATCGTGATCTCGCACAAGCTGAACGAGATCCGCCGGGTCGCCGACTCGGTGACCGTGCTGCGCGACGGCCGCTCGGTGGAGACCCTCGACGTGCGGGCGCCGGAGACCACCGAGGAACGGATCATCGCGGGCATGGTGGGCCGCGACCTCGACCACCGTTTCCCCGAACGCCCGCCGCACCACGCGGAGGCGGGCGCGGCCCCGGCGCTGGAGGTGCGCGGCTGGACCGTGCGGCATCCCATCGACCGGCAGCGCAAGGTCGTCGACGACGTGTCCATCGAGGTGCGCCGGGGCGAGATCGTCGGCATCGCCGGGCTGATGGGCGCGGGCCGCACCGAGCTGGCGATGAACGTGTTCGGCCGGTCCTACGGCCGGTACGCGGGCGGCACGGTGTTCAAGGACGGCCGGGAGATCCGCACCCGGACCGTGGCGGAGGCGGTCGGGCACGGGATCGCGTACGTCACCGAGGACCGCAAGCACTACGGGCTCAACCTCATCGACACCGTGCACCGCAACATCTCGCTGACCGCGCTCGGCAAGGTGGCCCGGCGCGGGATCGTGGACGAGCACGCCGAGCGGCGGGCGGCGGAGGGGTTCCGCACCGCCATGAACATCAAGGCGCCGACCGTGCTGGAGCCGGTCGGCCGGCTGTCGGGCGGCAACCAGCAGAAGGTCGTCCTCAGCAAGTGGATCTACGCGGACCCGGACGTGCTGATCCTGGACGAGCCGACGCGGGGCATCGACGTGGGCGCCAAGTACGAGATCTACACCGTGATCGGCCGGCTCGCGGCCGAGGGCCGGGCGGTCGTCTTCATCTCCTCCGAACTGCCCGAGCTGCTCGGCATGTGCGACCGGATCTACACCATGGCCGCCGGGCGGCTGACCGGCGAGGTGCCGCGGGCCGGGGCCACGCAGGAAGCGCTGATGCGCCTGATGACCAGAGACGAAGAGGTGACGCCATGAGCGCGGACGTGACGGCCCCGGCCCCGCCGGAGCGCGACGGTCCGCCCGCCGGGCCGGGTGTGCTGAGGCTGATGCTGGACGGCCTGCGCCGCAACATGCGCCAGTACGGGATGGTGATCGCGCTCGGCCTGATCGTGGCCCTGTTCGCGGTGTGGACCGACGGCGACCTGCTGCTGCCGCGCAACGTGTCCAACCTGGTGCTCCAGAACAGCTACATCCTGGTGCTGGCGATCGGGATGATGATGGTGATCATCTCGGGGCACATCGACCTGTCGGTGGGCTCGCTGACCGCCTTCGTGGGGTCGTTCCTGGCGGTGCTGAGCGTCCGGCACGACGTGCCCTGGCCGCTGGCGCTGGTGCTGTGTCTGCTGGTGGGCGCGGCGGCAGGGGCGGTGCAGGGGTATCTGATCGCCTATCTGGGCATCCCGTCGTTCATCGTGACCCTCGCCGGGATGCTGCTGTTCCGGGGGCTGACCGAGATCCTGCTGAAGGGGCAGACCCTGGGGCCGTTCCCGGAGGGGCTCCAGAAGATCGGCAACGGCTTCCTGCCCGCGTTCGGCCCCGACACCGACTACCACAACCCGACCCTGCTGCTGGGCCTCGCGCTGATCGCGGCCGTGGTCTGGCAGGAGGTCCAGGGGCGGCGCCGGCAGCGGGAGTTCGCGCTCCTGGTGCCGCCGCTGAGGCTGTTCGCGCTGAAGCTGGCCGCGCTCGTCGCCGCGGTCCTCGCCCTGACCCTGCTGCTCGCCAGCTACAAGGGCGCCCCGATCATCCTGATCCTCCTCGGCGCGCTGGTCGTCGGCTACGGCTACGTCATGCGCAACGCGGTCTTCGGACGCCATGTGTACGCGATCGGCGGCAACCTGCCCGCGGCGAAGCTGTCCGGGGTGAAGGACAAGAAGGTCACCTTCCTGGTCTTCCTGAACATGGGCGTCCTCGCGGCGCTGGCCGGACTCGTGGTCGCCGCCCGGCTGAACGCGGCCTCGCCGAAGGCGGGCGTCAACTTCGAACTGGAGGCCATTGCCTCGTCGTTCATCGGCGGCGCCTCCATGAGCGGCGGGGTCGGCACGGTCCTGGGCGCCATCATCGGCGGGCTCGTCCTCGGCGTGCTGAACAACGGCATGAACCTGCTGAGCGTCGGCACCGACTGGCAGCAGGTCATCAAGGGGCTCGCGCTGCTGCTGGCCGTCGGCTTCGATGTGTGGAACAAGCGCAGGTCGGGCGCGTGAGGCCCGCCCGCGAGTGAAGTGACTCACATGCGGGGCGAGTTGAACACCACCCCGGAGTCCTCCGTATGCATGGATGGCCCGCGTCCCCCGCGCGGGCCACCCGTCCACGGAGGTCCCCTTGCCCGACAACGTCACCTCGTTGTTCCGCAGCACCGCCGCGCACAGCCCTTCGATGGCGGCGCTGGCGCGGGAGAGCGACGGTACGGGCCCGGTGGACTTCTGCATCCCGTGCAACCCCTACTTCCCGACCCCGGCCATGTTCGAGGAGATGGCGTCCGGGCTGCGGGAGATCATCACGTACTACCCGAGCGGCGCCGACACCATCACGGCCGAGCTGTGCCGGCTGCTCCAGCTCCCCCCGCAGTGCGTGGCGATGGGCAACGGCTCGACCGAGCTGATCACCTGGATCGACCATCTGCTGGTCCGCGAGTCCCTCGCGGTGCCCGTGCCCACCTTCGGCCGCTGGACCGACCAGCCCATGGAGACCGGCAAACGGGTCGACATGTTCCCGCTGCCTGAGGCCAACGGCTTCGCCCTCGACCTCGGCCGGTACGCGGAGTTCATCCGGGCGCGGGGCACGCGGGTGGCGGTCATCTGCAACCCGAACAACCCCGACGGCGGCTTCGTGCCCCGGCAGTCGGTGGTGCAGTTCATGGACGCGATGGCCGACCTGGACCTGGTGGTGATCGACGAGTCGTTCCTGGAGTTCGCCGACGCCGAGGCGGAGCCGAGCGTGGTGCAGGAGGCGATGCTCAGACCCAACGTGATCGTGCTGCGCAGCCTCGGCAAGAACTTCGGCCTGCACGGCATCCGTTTCGGCTATCTGGTGGCCAATCCGGGCCTGGCGAACAAGGTCCGCTCGATGCTGCCCAAGTGGAACCTCAACTCCTTCGCCGAGCACGTGGTGTTCATGCTCAAGGAGCACGGCACCGAGTACGCGCAGAGCCTGCTCCAGGTGCGGCGCGACCGGCTGGAGATGGCCAGCCAGCTGTCCGCGCTGCCGGGGCTGACGGTCTACCCCTCGCAGGGCAACTTCCTCTTCGTGCGCCTCCCGCTCGGCGCCGAGGGCACCGTGGTCCGCGACCGGCTGCTCACCGAGCACCGGATTCTCGTCCGCGAGTGCGGGAACAAGATCGGTTCGTCCAGCCGCTTCCTGCGGCTCGTGGTGCGCCCCGAGACCGACGTCCGCCGTCTGGTGGCCGGTCTGGAGCAGGTGCTCTACGAGCCCAGGAAGGAAGCCGCCGTACCCGAGCTGGGCGCCGGGACCAGCTACAGCTCGGGCACGGCGGCGGTGGACCGGCTGGTCGGCGAGACCAACGGCGCCGGAGCGAGGCTGGCCCCGCCGGCCGCCTCCGGCTCGCCCGTGATCGCCGCCGCCCTGGCCGCCGGTACCGGCATGCCGCTCCCCGCCGCCACGCCCCCACCGGGCGGCGGGATGCAGGTACCGGCGGCCCAGCCGGGCCCCGCGTCCCCCGTGGCGCCCCCGCGGCAGGTGCCGCAGCAGCCGGTGCCGCAGCGGGCCCCCGCCCCGCCGCCGCAGCCGGCGCCCATGGCGCCCGCCGCCGCCATGGCACCGCCGCCCGCGCCCGCCCCGGCCTCCCCCTACCCGGCACAGGCGCCGGCCGCCGCGGCCGCCGCCCCCGCGCCCATGGCCGCACCCGTTCCCGCGCCCGCCGCCGCGCTCGGCCCCACCCCGCCCGGCGTCCCCGCGCGCGGCGGTCTGACGGCCGCCCAGGTGCGCGGGATGACCGCGCCCCCGCCCGCCCCCGCCACGCCCGCCCCCGCCACGCCGGGCCTGGCCCCGGCGGGCGCGACCGGCTGGCCCAACGCGCAGAGCTGGCCGAACGCGGCGGGCGCGGCCCCGGTGGGCCAGATGGGTTAGGGAGAGGCCCTCCGATCCCCACCACTTCACCGGGGGCGCGCGGCCGCCCCGCCGGGCAACGCGCCGTGCCAACACCGGCGGGCGCGCGGGTGGGCGGGCCGTCCCGTTCCCGCCCGCTTCACCGGACCGCCGTCCCCCCGTACCGGGTGATTCACCCCCGGCGGGGCCCCCTTGGGTCGGCCCCGGGCGGACGGGGCGTGGACAATGGCCGGACCCACGCTCGTTATGGGGTCGACCGGAGGATTCCTTGGCGCTCAGCAGACGTACTTTCAGTGCCCTGACCGGCTGTGCCGCGCTCGGCTTCGCCATGGGCGGCAGCGGCGGTCCGGGAGCGCCCTCGGCGTTCGCGGCACGGAGCGTGCCCACCGGTCCCCCGCCCGCCCCGCCGCGCGCCGACGGCCGCCGCCACACGATCGGGTACGACCCGTACTCGCTGCTGGTCGACGGGCGGCGGCTGGTGGTGTGGTCGGGCGAGATGCACCCCTTCCGGCTGCCGAGCCCGTCCCTGTGGCGGGACGTGCTCCAGAAGATGCGGGCGCACGGCTTCAACGCGGTCAGCGTGTACGTCTCCTGGAACTACCACTCCCCCGCGCCCGGCACCTACGACTTCACCGGCGTGCGGGACCTGGACCTGTTCCTGCGCACGGCCGCCGAGACGGGCCTGTACGTCATCCTGCGCCCCGGCCCGTACATCAACGCCGAGGTCGACGGCGGCGGTTTCCCCGGCTGGCTGACGACCACCGAGGGCACCGCCCGCACGGCCGACCCCGGCTATCTGCGCCATGTGGACGAGTGGCTGACGCAGGTCGACCGGATCGCCCGCAGGCACCTGTTCACCCAGGGGCGGGGCACGGTCCTGCTCTACCAGATCGAGAACGAGTACGACTCCCACGTCACCGAGGCGACCGGCCGGGAGTACATGGCCCACCTGTACCGGAAGGTGCGGGCGGACGGCATCGACGTGCCCCTCTTCCACAACGACAAGGGCCGCAACGGCTACTGGACGCCGGGCTCCTTCGACACCGGCGGGGAGGAGGGCGGCTGGCTGTACGGCTTCGACGGCTACCCCTCGCCGTCCCAGAACCCGCCGGACTGGGGGAAGTTCGGTGCCGGCGGCCCGACCGGCGGGTCCACCGCCTCCCCGCGCACCCCCGGCTTCACCCCGGAGTTCGGGGGCGGCTGGTTCGACCCGTGGGGCGGCGCCTGGTTCGGCGGCAAGGGGTACGCGGAGGCGCGGCGCACCCGCGACTCGGCCTACGAGCGCCGCTTCTACCTGACCAACCTGGCCAACGGCCTCACCCTGCACAACGTCTACATGGCCTTCGGCGGCACCAGCTGGGGCTGGCTTCCCGCGCCGGTCGTCTACACCTCCTACGACTACGGCGCGGCCATCGACGAGGCCCGCAACGTCACCGCGAAGATGGCGCCGATGCACCAGCTCGGCCATCTGTTCCAGCGGATGCCGGACTTCGCGCGGCTGGACCGGGCGGCGGAGGTGAAGGTGGCCGGGCTGAAGGTCTACCACCTGGTCAACCCGGACACCGGCGCGCACGTGTACGTCACCCGCAACGACGGCACCGGGCCGGTCACCGCCGATCTGCCGACCGACGCGGGGAAGCTGCGGATCACCGTGCCCCCGCGCGACGCCCGGATGCTGGCCACCGGGCTGCGGCTCGGCAGGCGCACGATGAAGCACAGCACCGCGCAGCCGGTGATGTGCGTGACGGCGGGCAGGCGGGACGTCGCGGTGTTCGCGGGCCGCAAGGGCGACATGGCCGACCTGGTGCTCGCATGCCCGCGGGAGCCGGTCGTCACCCGGCTGGACCCGGAGGCCGGCTGGGCGTACGAGCTGGGTGAGCTGCACGTCAGCGCCCCGCTCGGGCAGGCCGGGCTGAGCCGGGTGCTGGTCGGCGGGGAGGGCTCGGAGCCGCCGCTGGTGCTGCTCTTCGCGGACGACGCGACCTCGATGCGGATCTTCCCCCACGACACCGCCTCCGGGACCCTCGTGGTGTACGGCCCCTCGCTGCTGCGCCACGCCGAGGTGCACGGCTCCGAGGTACGGCTGACCGGTGATCTGGACGGCGCGTCGGTGATCGAGGTGTGGGGTCCGCGCGGCGCCGACACCCTGGTGTGGAACGGCCGCCGGGTGCCGGCCCGGGTCACCCTGTCCGGCAGCCTGATGACGACCGCCCCGCTGCCCGGCGTGCCCGAGGTGGAGCTCCCGGAGCTGACCGGCTGGCGGGCGCGCACCGAGAACCCGGAGGCGGGGCCGGGCTTCGACGACTCCACGTGGCGCCGGGCCGACCGGACCTCCTTGCACAGCACCACCCCGGTTCCCCGGGGCGGCCCGGTGCTGTTCGCCGACGACTACGGCTTCCACTACGGGGACGTCTGGTACCGGGGCGCGTTCAGCGGGAGTTCCGGGATGGAGGAGGTCTCCCTCTCCTACAGTTCCGGCACCCAGGGGCTGTTGATGGCCTGGCTGGACGGGGAGCCGCTGGGCACCCACCGGCTGCCGGTGCCGGACAAGACGACCACGATCCGCAAGGGCACCTGGGAGGCGACGGCCGCGTTCCCGGTCCGCCCGGAGCTGCGCTCGCCCGGCCGCCACGTGCTGTCGGTGCTGGTGCGGCGCATGCAGCACGACCAGGACGGCAAGGGCGACGACACCCACAAGGCGGCCCGCGGGCTGACCTCGGTGTCCTTCAGGGGCGCGGCGCCCAAGGTGTCCTGGCGGCTCCAGGGCGAGCGGGGCACGGACCCGGTGCGCGGCCCGCTGAACACCGGCGGGCTGTACGGGGAGCGGGAGGGCTGGCACCTGCCCGGCTTCCCCGACCGGGACTGGGAGCGGGTCGCCTTCCCGAGACAGGAGCGGCGGCAGGGTGTGACCTGGTACCGCACCACGTTCCGGCTGTCGGTGCCGGGCGACGTGGACGCCTCGGTGGGGCTGCGGCTGGAGGACGATCCGTACCGGGCCTACCGGGCGCAGATCTTCCTCAACGGCTGGAACATGGGGCAGTACATCAACAACGTGGGTCCGCAGCACACCTTCGTGCTGCCGAACGGCATCCTGCGCACACGGGGCACCAACACACTGGCGCTGGCGGTGCTGTCGGAGTTCACCACGCTGTCCGGGCCGGGCAAGGTCAGCCTGTCCCTGCTGGGCGCGGCCGCCGGCGGCGTCCCGGTGACCGCGGTCCCCTCCCCCGGCCGCTGAACGCCGGTGCGCGCACGGGTGGTTCTCGGTTGAACGAGGGCCGCTGATCCGCATGACGTGGACACACCCGTGCGCGTACGCTCGGACGGTCCGGCCATCGGGCGGGCGGGAGGAGAGGCGGCACATGGTCAGCGCGGACGCACGGGCGCGAGCGGTAAGGCTGGCCGCCCGGCTGCGTCCCTCCCGGCCGGGACACGCCATGCGCGGACTGGCCAGGGAACTCGCCGCTGAAATAGACCAGTTGTCGCCGCCGCCCACCGGTGTGCGCGAGGTGTGCCGGGCCCTGTGCGCGGCCATGAGCGCGCGGCGGGGCGGGCGGCGGGTGGAGCTGCGGTTCGAGCGCTTCCCGGACGAGATCGAGGTCACGGGGCTGTGGGTGGAGTTCCAGGACTTCGACCTGGTCATCGTGGAGGAGCGGGCCGAGGCCGTACAGCAACTGGTCATCCTGGGACACGAGTTGTGGCATCTGCACGCGGGACACCGGCACCATCCGCCGCTCGTACCGGCCACCCTGGCCCTCGCGGACGGCGCGGGCTGGGAGGGGACCGCGCTGACGGTGGCCGCCCGTGACGGTTCCCGTGAGGCCGACGAGGCCGCCGCCGAGGACTTCGGGCACCGCCTGGCCACCCTGTTCCGTTCCCGGCTCGGGCGCGCGGCCGGGCCTCTGGACCCCGTGCAACGTTCCCTCGGCTACCGCGGCCGCGGCGGGTCCGCGCGGTGAGTCCACCGGTCATGGAACCCGCGGCCACCCTGCGGGACTTCTCCATCTCCTTCTGGATACCGACGGCGGTGCTGGGCATCGCGCTGGTGATCAAGCTGCCCACCATCATCCGGCTCTGGCGGGACCCGCTGCTGCGCGCGGTCGGCGGCCTGCTGCTGCTGGCCTGCGCCGTCTTCGTGTTCTGCTCGCCGTCCACCATCGCCCGGGTGAACCGGCTGGCCGGGGTGCCCAACATCTCGGCGCCCTGGTGCTATTCGCTGCTCACGGCGTTCTGCGGCTCCTGCCTGCTGCTGATCATCACCTGGCGCAACGGCCCGGCCGACCGCTCGGCCGTCACCCGCCGGGCCCGGCGCCGGGTGGTGTCGGTGTACAGCGGGGTGATCGCCGTCCTGTGGGTGCTGTTCTGGCTCGCCGACGTGCCGGTGGAGCGGCTGCGGGATCTGGACACCTACTACGCCACCACGCCGTTCATGCGCGAGGAGATCCTGCTCTACCTCTGCGCGCACGCCCTGGCCTGCCTGATCACCTCGCGGCTGCTGTGGAACTGGGTGCGCGCCGAGGGGCTGGACGCCTGGCTGCGCTGGGGGCTGAAGCTGCTGAGCGCGGGCTACGTCCTCAACCTGATCTTCGACGCGGTCAAGCTGGCCGCCGTCGGCGCGCGCTGGGCGGGGCGGGACCTGGACTGGCTGAGCACCGACCTCGCGCCGCCGGTCGCCGCGCTGTCCGCCATCCTGATCGCGGTCGGCTTCATCCTGCCGCACGCCGGCCAGTACGCGAGCGACCGCTGGCGGGTCCGCCTCGCGCACCGCCAACTGCGCCCGCTGTACGTGCTGATGCGGACCTCGGCCGGGGAGGGCGTGCCGTTCGTGCTGCGGGCGACGCCGGAGCTGCGGCTGACCCGGCGCGAGACGTTCATCCGGGACGTGCTGCTGCCGCTGGCCCGGCACGTCGACACCGCGCTCGGCGCCCGGGCGTACGAGGCCGCGCTGGACCTCGGCCACGCGCCCGGACGGGCGAGCGCGCTGGCCTCGGCGGTGACCATCCTGGACGCGGTCGAGGCCAAGGCCCGTACGCCCGAGCCGTCCGGCACGGCGGCCGCGCCGGACACCACCAACCTGCTCCAGGAGATCGGGGCCGTCTCCCGAGTCCTCCGGCGTCCCGACGACATCGCGGCGGTCCGTGCCCGTGCGGCCGCCGACCCAGCAGAGAGCGTTGCCGTACATGAGTGAACTGAAGCCCACCGCCGTCGTGCTCGGCGGCTCCCTGGCCGGGCTCCTCGCGGCCCGTGCCCTGGCCTCGGCGGGGGCCCGCGTCACGGTGGTGGAGCGGGACCTGCTGCCCTCGGGGGCCGAGCCGCGCAAGGGGCTGCCGCAGGCGCGCCACGTCCACCAGCTGTGGTCGGGCGGCGCCCGCGCGCTGGAGGAACTGCTGCCGGGGGCGCGGGCCGCGCTGGCCGCGGCCGGGGTGCGCCGGGTGCCGGTGACCACGGACATGGTCGCGCTGTCGGCACACGGCTGGTACCGGCGCTGGCCGGAGTCGGCGTTCATGCTCCCGGCCGGGCGGGACCTGCTGGACCGGGTGGTCCGGGACCTGGTGCGGGCGGACGGCGCGATCGAGCTGCTGGACCGCACCGAGGCCCTCGCCCTGACCGGCACCGCCCGCGCGGTGACCGGGGTACGGGTGCGCGCCGCAGGCACCGAACGCACCCTGGACGCCGATCTGGTGGTGGACGCCACCGGGCGCGGCTCCCGCGCCGCCCACTGGCTGACGCGGCTGGGCCTACCCGAACCGGAGCGCCGGGAGGTCGACTCGGGGCTGACGTACGCCAGCCGGCTGTTCCGGGCGCCCGAGGGAGCGCGGGAGGGCTTCCCGGTGGTCAACATCGAGCCCGGACAGGAGGGTGCGCGTCTCGGGCACGGCGGGGTGCTGCTGCCGGTGGAGGACGGCAAGTGGCTGGTCACCCTGATCTGCGCCCGCACGGACGAACCGCCGTCCACCGGGGAGGAGTTCCTCCGGTACGCGCGTGAGGGGCTGCCGCATCCGCTGATCGGTGAGCTGCTGCGCCGGGCCGAGCCGCTGACCGGCGTCACGGTCACCCGTACGACCGCCAACCGGCGCTTCTTCCACGAGCGTTCGCGCCGCTGGCCGGACGGGCTCGTGGTCATGGGCGACGCGCTGTGCGCCCTCAACCCGGTGTACGGGCACGGCATGTCGGTGGCTGCGCGGTCGGCCGTGGCCCTGCGGGACACGGTCCTCGGGCGGGGCGGTCTCGGTACGCCGGGGCTGGCCCGGCAGGCGCAGAAGGCGGTGGGCCGTACGGTGCGGACCGCCTGGGACCTGGCGATCGGCGCCGACGTGTTCTACCCCGGCGCCACCCCGACCGGGCCCACGGTCCGGGAGCGGATGGTCGCCGCGTACGTCGGCCGGCTGCTGCTGACCGCCACCGGCAACGGCCGGGTGGCCCGCCGGGTCACCGACGTCACCTCGCTGGAGGCGGGCGCGGAGGCGCTGCTCGCCCCGCGCATGCTGCTGGCGGCCGCCGTGGGCCCGCTGCACCCGCCGCTGCCCGGACCGCCGCTGACGGCCGGGGAGCGGAAGGCGGCGGGGATCGACTAGCCCTTGAAGGGCGGTTGCGGCAGTCCCTCGCCCGCGCCCGGAACCACCAGCACCGATCCCGCGAGGGGCGTGGGGGCGGTGAGGCCGACGCGGGCGGTGGTGACGTACAGGTCGGTCAGACCGGGGCCGCCGAAGGCGCAGGCGGTGGTGCGCGGGACGGGGAGCCGGATCTCCCGGTCCAGCGTGCCGGAGGGCGTGTAGCGGCGGACCGCTCCGCCGTCCCACAGGGCCACCCAGACACAGCCGGCCGCGTCGACCGTCAGCCCGTCCGGGAAGCCCGCGCCCTCCTCGATGACCGCCAGGGGGCGCCTGTCAGTGACGCTCCCGCCGTCGAGGTCGAAGACGTCGACGCGCCGGGTGGGGCTGTCGACGTAGTACATCCGCGTGCCGTCCGGGCTCCAGCCGATGCCGTTGCTCACGGTGACGTCGGTGAGGACCGGGTCGGCGGTGCCGTCGCCGGTCAGCCGGGTCAGGGTGCCGCCGCCGGTGGCCTCGTCGTAGCGCATGGTGCCGGCCCAGAGGGAGCCGTCGGGGGCGACGGCGGCGTCGTTGGCGCGGCGGTCCGGCACCGGGTCGCGGTGCAGCCAGCGGAAGGCACCGTCGGGGTCGAGGAGTCCGACGCCGTCACGGAGGTTGAGCACCAGGCCGCCGCGGGCGCGGGGCTTGGCCGCGCCGACGTGCTGGCCGGTGGCGCGGACCGTGCGGCGGCCGGTGGCGGGGTCGTAGGTGTGCACGCGGCTCGCCAGCACGTCCACCCACAGCAGCCGGCCGGTGGCGGGGTCCCAGGTCGGGCCCTCGCCCAGCTCGGCCCGCGCCGCGACGGCGACCTCGTAGCCGCTCACGCCGCCTCCCGGTGGCCGAGCCGACCGGAGAGTTCGGCGGCGCCCCGGACGGCGAGCGCCTCCAGTTCGGTGCGGCGTTCCTCGCTCCAGCGGACCGTGGGCACGGAGATGGAAAGGGCGGCGACGACCCGCCCGGTGCGGTCGCGGACCGGGGCGGCCACGCAGCTCACGTCCGGGTTGGACTCCCGGCGCTCCACCGCGACGCCCCGGCGCCGGATCTCCGCGAGGGCGTCGCGCAGGCGGCCGGGATCGGTGAGGGAGTGAGGGGTCATCGCGGCCAGCTCGGCGCCGTCCGGCACCCGTGCGGCCAGCTCCGCCTCGGGCAGCGAGGCCAGCAGCATCTTGCCGACCGCGGTGCAGTGCGCGGGCAGCCTGCGCCCGGCCGCCGAGACCATGCGGACGGCGTGCGTGGAGTCGACCTTGGCGACGTAGATGACGTCGGTGTCCTCCAGCAGCGCCACATGGACCGTCTCGTCACAGGTCTCGGCGACGGAGCGGGCCACCTCCCGGCCCTCGGCGGCGAGATCGAGCTGCTCGGCGTAACGGCTGCCGAGCTGGTAGGGGCGCACGCCGAGCCGGTACCGGCCGGGCTGCCCGGGCACCTGCACCAGGTAGGAGCGGGCGGCCAGGGTGGTGACCAGCTCGTGCACGGTGGTGCGCGGGAGGCCGAGTCTGCGCACGATGTCGGGCGCGGAGAGCGTGCCGTCCCCGTCGAGGAAGAGTTCCAGGATGTCGAGGGCCCGCGTCACGGCGGGCACGAGGCGTCCCACGTCCGGCCTCCTTGCCTGCGTCCGGGCCGCGGCGGTCCGCCACCCGTGTTCGATACCCCGACCGTCGGCCGGTGGGGCGAACACAGGCTAGTCAGCGCGGGTCGCGCGGGCAACGGTCGGCCGCGCGCCGGGCACCATGGGGCGCATGGCTCTCGACTTCTCCCTGGTACTTCTGCGCCGCATGGCCGACCACAACCCGGAGCTGGCCGAGGACGCCCGCAGGCGGCTCGGCGCCTCCGCCACCGAGATGCGGGAGGCGAACAAGCGCTGGCAGGCGATGGCCCGTTCGCCCAGGTCACGGGCGGCCGCCACCCGCTATCGCGCGGTGCTGGGCGAGCCGGAGTCGGTGGAACCGCGCCGGGTCGGCGACCTGAAGTGCGAGGCATGGCGGTGGAAGCTGCCCCTCTGGCCGGACCTGCGCTTCGAGGTACTGGTCGGGCAGGGCGGGGCGGTGTGGAACGAGTGGCTGGTGCGCGCCCCGGACGCCCCGGCTCCCGAGCTGCGCACGCTGGAGGACCTCACCCCGTGGTCCTGCACGCTGGAGGAGGTGGCCGCCGCCTTCGCCCCGGCCCGCCCGATCCAGGGCACCGCCCCGAGCCGCCAGGCGCTCGCCTTCACCGCGCCGAACCGGGACGGGATACGGCACGAGATGGCCGCCGAGTTCACGTGGGGCCTGCTCCAGCGGACGGCGCTGCGGGACTGATCCTCAACTGCCCTTGGCTGCCTCGATGATGAACTGCGCGACGCGAGGCCGGGACTCCGGGTGCAGTTCGAGGAAGAGGTGGGGCTCCATGAGCTCCAGCTCCAGCACGCAGGGCTCCCCGTCATCGCCGTCGACGAGGTCGACCCGGCCGTAGAACAGCCGCTCGGCACCGCCGGGCACCGCCGCCAACGCCCGCTCGGCCACGGCCAGTTCGGTGGCGGTGGGCTGCCACTTCTCCAGCCTCGGATGCGCGGTCTTGACGGCGTCGAAGGGCGTGCCGGAGGCGAGGACGGCACCCTTGCGGCTGGCGTGCAGCAGGCGCCCGCCGAAGAAGTGCAGCGCCCGCTCGCCATGCCGGTCGACGCTCCGCATGTACGGCTGCACCATCGCGGTCAGCCCCTCGGCGTGCATGTGCACCAACTGCCGTACTGCCAGCTCTCGTTCCTCGGGGGTGTACCGGGCCGCGTACCGGGCTCCCGCGCCCGAGGCGGGCTTGATCACGTACTCGTGCCCGGTGGGCAGGTCCGCTTCGGCGCCGGGCGGGAGGTAGCGGGTGGGGACGGTCGGCACGCCCGCGTCGGCCAGTTCCCCGAGGTAGCGCTTGTCGACGTTCCAGTGCACCACGTCCACCGGGTTGAGCAGCCGGGTCAGCGCGTCGACCCGGTCCGCCCAGGCCAGGAACTCGGTGGTGCGCCAGGCGTAGTCCCAGGTGGAGCGGATGAGGACGAGGTCGTAGGCGGCCCAGTCGGCGTCCGGGTCGTCCCAGAACGGGGCCTCCGCGTCGGCGCCCGCCGCCCGCAACTCCGCGACCAGACCGGCCAGATCGGGGTCCTTGCTGGGCTCGGTGCCGGGGTCGTAGGTGGCGAGGGCGATACGCGGCACGGCGGGCTCCCTGGTCGTCTGCGTCGGCTCGGTGCTCGCGAGGCTAGCAACCGCCCCGGAACCGGCACACCCCTGTTGACCTTCCCCTTCGGTGAAGCCCCAGCATCGGTGGCGGAGCGAGGAAATGGCCTTCGAGGAGCCGGAGTTCACATGGATCTGCTGACCATCGGCGCGTTCGGCAGGGCGTCCGGGCTCTCCCCGAAGGCCCTGCGGCTCTACGACGAGCTGGGCCTGCTGCGCCCCGCCCGGGTCGACCCGGACACCGGCTACCGCCACTACGCCGTCGCCCAGCTGGAGCGGGCCCGGCTGGTGGCGTGGCTGCGGCGGCTCGGGATGCCGCTGGCCCAGATCCGCGCGGTGTCCGCCCTGACCGGGGCGGACGCGGCACGCGAGGTCCGGGCGTACTGGGCCCGCGTCGAGGCGGAGACGGCCGTACGGCGGGATCTCGCCGCGTTCCTCGTGACGGAGTTGACCGAAGCACCGAGAGAGGGAACCACCATGCTGGAACTGCGCTGTGCCGCCCACTCCGACCGGGGGCACGTCCGCCCCGCCAACCAGGACTCCGTGTACGCGGGCCGCAGGCTGCTCGCGGTGGCCGACGGCTTCGGCGCGGCCGGGGCGCCCGCCAGCGGGGCCGCCGTCGAGGCGCTGCGGTTCCTCGACGAGGGGGACGGGGTGCGGCCGGGCAACGTGCTGAACCTGCTGGCCGACGCCGTGCGGGGCGCGGGCGATGCCGTACGGGACGTCACGGAGGGGGACGGGGACGCGGGCACCACACTGACCGCGCTGCTGTGGACGGGGTCGGGGCTGGCCCTGGCACACATCGGGGACAGCCGGGCCTACCTGCTGCGCGAGGGCGGGCTGTTCCGCATCACCCACGACCACAGTGTGGTCCAGTCCCTGCTGGACGAGGGCCGCCTCACCCCGGCGGAGGCAGAGAGCCACCCGCAGCGGTCGATGCTGCTGAAGGCCCTGGGGGCCGACCCCGACCCCGACCTCCGGCTGCACGAGGCCCTCCCCGGCGACCGCTACCTGCTCTGCTCGGACGGCCTGACCGGTGTCGTCCCCGACGACCGGATCAGGGACCTGCTCGCCGCCGCCCCGGACCCGGAGACGGCCGTGCGGTCGCTGGTCGACGCGGCCAACGCGGCGGGCGGTCCGGACAACGTGAGCTGCGTGGTGGGTGACGTGGGGTAGGAAGGAGCTGTCGTACCCCGGCAGCGAAGGAGTCCCGCGTGTCCTCCCTGTTCCCCGCCCTGACGGACCCCGCGACTGCCGGCCGGACGGCGCTGCGCTTCGGCGCCCGGTCGCTGTCGTACGCGGAACTCGCCTCCGCCGCCGGGGCGGTGACCGGGCAGCTGCGGGGCCTTCACCGGGTCGCGGTGTGGGCCACGCCGGAACTGGAGACCGCCGTGGCGGTGACCGGGGCGCTGCTCGCCGGGACGGCCGCCGTGCCGCTCAACCCGAAGTCGGGGGAAGCGGAACTGGCGCACATCCTCGCCGACAGCGACCCGGCGCTGCTGCTGACCGCGCCGGGCGCCGAACTCCCGCCCGTGCTGGTGGACTTGCCCCGGCTGGAGGTCTCCGGCACCGGCCGGGTCCCGGAGGACACCCACGGGGACGAGGACCCGGCGCTGATCGTCTACACCTCCGGCACCACCGGCCCGCCGAAGGGTGCAGTCGTCCCGCGCCGCGCGCTCGCCGCGACCCTGGACGCGCTGGCGGACGCCTGGGGGTGGACCGGCGACGACGTGCTGGTGCACGGGCTCCCCCTGTTCCATGTGCACGGACTCGTCCTGGGCGTCCTCGGCCCGCTCCGGCGCGGCGGCTCGGTCCGCCACCTGGGCCGCTTCACCCCCGAGGGCGCGGCCCGGGAACTGAACGACGGCGCGACCATGCTGTTCGGCGTGCCCACGATGTACCACCGGCTGGCCGAGGCGCTGCCCGGTGATCCGGGACTGGCGGAGGCGCTCGGCCGGGCCCGGCTGCTGGTCTCGGGTTCCGCCGCGCTGCCCGTGCACGACCACGAGCGGATCGCGGCGGCGACCGGACGCCGGGTGATCGAGCGGTACGGCATGACGGAGACCCTGATGAACACCTCCGTCCGCGTCGACGGCGAGGCCCGCGCGGGCACCGTGGGCGTGCCGCTGCCCTGGGTAGAGCTGCGACTGGTGGAGGACGACGGCACGGAGGTGGGGGCGTGGGACGGTCAGAGCGTGGGCGAGATCCAGGTGCGCGGCCCGAACCTGTTCACCGGGTACCTGAACCGGCCCGACGCGACCGCCGCCGCGTTCACGGCCGACGGCTGGTTCCGCACCGGGGACGTGGCGGTACGGGAGGCCGACGGGTACGTCCGGATCGTCGGCCGGAAGGCCACCGACCTGATCAAGAGCGGGGGTTACAAGATCGGGGCGGGCGAGATCGAGAACGCGCTGCTGGAGCACCCGGCGGTGTCCGAGGCGGCGGTCACCGGGGAACCGGACGCGGACCTGGGCGAGCGGGTGGTGGCGTGGGTGGTGCCGGCCGACCCGGAAAGCCCGCCCGCGCTCGCGGAGTTGGCCGATCATGTCGCCGCGCGGCTGGCCCCGCACAAGCGGCCCCGTGTGCTGAACCTGCTTCCGGCGCTCCCCCGCAACGACATGGGCAAGATCATGAAGCGGGCGCTGACGGTCCAGGACCCCGAAGGCGAGCCCGACACGGCCTGAGGGCACCGAAACCCCCCATTCAGCGGCGCCCCGCCCGGCCCCCTCCAGAAGGCACCCCCGCCGCCGCCCGCGCAGGATTCCAGTGAGGCCCGCCGGAACGGGCGGCCCGCCCATGGTCAGCGCACTCGGGAGGAACTGCCGTGACCGTCAGCCTGGAGCAGTTGAGCCGCTGCCACTTCGCCGTCGACCTCGGCGCGGCCCGCACCCGTGTGTATGTGAAGGGCGCCGGACTCGTCGTCGACCAGCCCTCGGTGGCGGCGGTGAACACCCGTACCGGCGCGCTCATCGCGGTCGGTGACTTCGCGGAGCAGATGACGGGGCGCACCCCGCAGTACATCCGCGTGGTGCGGCCGGTCTCCGGCGGCACGGTCGTCGACATCGAGATGGCGCAGCGCATGCTGCGGCACCTGCTCGGCGACAAGATGCGCCGGGCCCTGCGCCGCCGGCCCCGGCTGCGCGCGGCGGCGTGCACCCCGCACGAGGCCGACCCGCTGGCGCAGCGGGCGACCATCGAGACGCTGGTCGGGCTCGGCGCGCGGCGGGTGGAGCTGGTGGACACGCTGATCGCGGCGGCCGTGGGCTGCGGGCTTCCGGTGGAACGCCCCGAAGCCACCATGATCATGGTCTGCGGCGCGGCGGCGACCCAGGTGGCGGTGTTGTCGCTGGGGTCGATCGTCACCGCCGAGCGCATTCCGGTGGGCGGCGAGGCGGTGGACCGGGCGATCGTGCAACACCTGCGGCACGAGCACGAGTTGATGCTGCCCAGCCAGTCGGTACGGCCGCTGCAGATCGCACTGTCGGACAACGGGCTGACCCCGCAGGGCCCGGTGTCCACCGAGATCCACGGCCGGGACGTGGCCACGGGCCTGGCCCGCAGCGTGCGGGTGGACACGGCGGCGATGCGCGAGGCGATCCACACCCCGCTGCTGGCCGTCCTCGACGGCATCGGCAAGGTGCTGCGGGAATGCCCGCCGGACCTGGTCGCCGACCTGGTGGACCGCGGCATCATGATGGTCGGCGGCACGGCCCTGCTGCCGGGCCTGGACCAGATGCTCGGCGAGGCCACCGGCATGCCGGTGCACATCGCGGAACGGCCCGACGTGTGCGCCGTGCAGGGCCTGGGCGACATGCTGGAGGGGCGGATCGCCCCGCTCGTGCTGACGCCGCTGGCCGCCTGACGGACGGCCCGCGCCGGTCTCAGTAGGGCAGGACGCGCCCCGAGGGCGTCCTGCGGTCGATCTCCTGGCCCCGCGGAGCCGCGGGCCGCCGAACGATCCGTACCCGAAGTTGACGCTCCACGTCACCCTCCTCCCAGCCGACACCGAACACCGGTAGGAGGACGGTGCCCAGAACGCGGCCGCCCCAAGCCCGGACGGCGAAAAGAATGCGATCACCCCGTTCCCCGGCCCGTCGGTTGAAGGCTAGAGACTGAGGGTGATCCCCGCGCCGAGGCCGCCGAGCCCGAGGGCCACGGCGGCCGACCACCAGCCGCCCCGGCCCCAGGGGAAGAACCGGTCGAGGGCGAGCCGGCCGGGGCCGGTGGCGGCGACGCCCACGGCGACGGCGGCGATGCACATGGTGTATTCGAGGCCGCCGTCCGAGGCCCACAGGCCGTTCGGCGCCGTGACCAGCGCCATCGCGTTGATCATGACGCCGAGCAGCGCGGCGCAGGCCAGGGGCGTCAGCAGGCCGACGGCCAGGCCGAGGCCGCCGAGCAGTTCGGACAGTCCCGCGATGGTGGCGAAGACCTTGCCCGGCCGGTAGCCGAGGCCCTCGAACCCCTTGCCGGTCGCGGTGAGCCCCTGGCCGCCGAAGATCCCGAAGAGTTTCTGCGCCCCGTGGGCCGCCATCAGCAGCCCGAAGGTCACTCTGATGAGCAGCAGCCCCCAGTCGGCGGCGGAGCCGAACACGGCGCGGTCCTCGGTGCGGGCGGGTCGGAAGGTGCGCGTTGTCGTCATGGGCGATGCTCCGGAAGAGCCCCCCGCTTCGATCGGAAGGTACGGGCCTCCCCCCTGCACACCTTCCAGGCTATTAGCGTCCGGCCTGCAGCGCGCCCCAGGTCGCGGGCCCGACCTGGCCGTCCACGCCCAGCGAGCGGCTGGTCTGGTAGTCGCGTACGGCCTGCTGGGTGCCCGAGCCGAAGTCGCCGTCCGCCGAGACGGTCCGCCCGAGCGCCGCGGTCAGGGCCCGCTGCAGGCGCTGGACGGCGGCGCCGGTGCTGCCCTGGCTGAGGGCGGGCGTGGTGCCGGCCGAGAGCAGCGCGGTCCAGGTGCGGGCGCCCACCACGCCGTCGGCGCCGAGACCGCGGGCCTTCTGGAAGGCGGTCACGGCGGAGGCCGTCTTGGTGCCGAAGCTGCCGTCGACGGTGCCCGCGTCGAAGCCCTGCGCGTTGAGCAGCGACTGCGCGGCCGACACCTGGGCGCCCGAGGAGCCCGAGCGCAGGGTGTCGTACGACGGGAAGCTGAGCTGGACCTCGCCGCCGCCGGTGCTGCCGCCCAGCAACTGCATGTAGTAGGTCCAGTTCCAGTTCGGCCCGGGGTCGGTGTGGTCGTTGCCCGGCACCTCGGAGTGGCCCACGATGTGGGCGCGGTCCTTGGGTATGCCGTAGCGGGCGCAGATGGAGGCGGTCAGCGCGGCGGAGGAGCGGTACATCGCGTCGGTGAACCAGCTGGGGTTGTCTATGTACCCCTCGTGCTCGATGCCGACGCCGGAGGCGTTCCCGGAGCGGGCGTGCCAGGCGGTGTCCTTCTCGCGCACCGTCTGGGTGATCTGGCCGTCCGAGGAGCGCACCACGTAGTGCGCGCTGACCTGCGCCGAGGGGTTCTGGAACCAGCTGATCGTCCCGGCGTACGAGCCCTGGGTGACGTGGATGACGACCTTGCTGATCGCGGCCGTGCGGCCGACCGCGTAGTTGGCGGAGTTGGCCGGGACCCAGAGGGCGGAGGGGTAGTCGGGGCTCTGCGCGGCCGGAGCCAGGGCCGATCCGTAGGCGCCGCGTTCGGGGGCGACCTTCCGGGCGGGCAGGGTCAGCCGCTCGCCGCCCTCGGCGCGGGCGGTGACGCCCTTGGCCAGGAAGGTGTAGACGGTGTCGGCGTAGAGCCGGGCGGTGGCGGGGTCGGTGGCGCCGCCGTACCGGGCGAGGAGCGGGTACCAGGTGTCGGTGTCGCGCCGCTCGGCCCGGCTGAGTCCGGCGTGGTCGGCGTAGGAGCGCAGCACGGCGGCGCCGCCGCGGATGTTGGCGGCGGTGTCGGTGCGCAGTTCGCGGGCGGTGTCGCCGGTCAGCCGGGACGCCAGCTCCAGGGTGTGCTGGTCGGGGTTGCTGACCAGGTGCATCACGCCGTAGCCGCCCGCCTGGCTGGGCAGGCCGTGGTGGCCGTCGAGGTGGGTCTCGCTGTAGCCGAGGGCGATCAGGAGGTCGCGCGGGACGCCGTACTCGGCCGCCGCGCCGCTGAAGGCGTGGGCGACGGGGCCCTCGGATCTGTCGGTGCGGGGTGCGGCGCTGACGGGCTGCACGGCGGCGGCGATCACGGCCAGGGTGCCGAGACCGGCGAGGGCCGCGCGGCCCAGGGGTGTGCGGGGCATGGGGGTGTGGCCTTCCGGGTGGGGGTGGTGGATGCGGGAGGGGCCGGGGACCTCGTGCGGTCGTCCCCGGCCCCGGGCCGCGGCGGCTCAGATGGTGCCGCTCTCCCACCACCAGGAGCGGCCGAGGTCGGCGCGGCTGTCGACGTGCTGGTGGTCGACGTCGTACCGCTCCAGGCCGGAGAAGCCGCAGGTCTCCGCCTTCTGGTAGACCGTGCGGTTGGCGACGCCGGGCACGTCGAGGTCGGCCGCGGTGCCGTAGAGGTGCATGCTGTCGCTGGCGCCGCCGATCTCGGCGTTGTGCGCGATGCTGCGGAAGCCGGAGTTGACGGTGATCGGCACGTTGCCGAGCTTCTTGCGCAGCGCCTCCAGCTTGTACATGGCCCGGCGGGCGTTCTCCTTGACGGCCGCCGCGCTCACCTTGCCGCCGTTGAAGTTGCCGCTGGAACGGTCGTAGAACTCGCTCCAGTTGAAGTGCGCGGTCGAACCGTCCGACTGCTCCAGGGCGTTGAGCTGCGCCTGGGTCGCGGGACCGGCGCTGCCGTCGGCCGAGAGTCCGTAGGCGGCCTGGAAGCGGCGTACCGCGGCCGCCGTGCCCGGTCCGAAGTCGCCGTCGATGCTCACCCGCGTCTGGGAGGCGGAGTCGGCGGCCCAGCCGGCGACCCGGATCTGGAGCTCCGTCACGTCGGCGCCGGTGGCGCCCTGGTTCATGGTGCGCGTCCAGTTGTAGGCGGAGGCGCTGCCCGACAGGAGCACGGGCCCGGCGAAGATTCCGGCGGTCGCGGCGAGGGTGCCGCGCAGGATCGTGCGGCGGTCCGGAGAGAAGGTCATGGGGGAACTCCCTTGTGGGTGGGGTCAGAAGGCGAGCTGGAACGGCACGACCTGGGCGTCGGTGTCGTAGGCGTGCACCCGCAGCTTGAAGCGGGTGCCGTCCTTGACGTCGGTGGCGACGGTGGCCCACTGGGGGCCGAACGTCGAGTAGGTGTTGTCGTGGTTGCACAGCGAGGTGTGGTCCACGAAGACGATGCAGGCGTCCAGGAAGCCGGTGGCGGAGCTGCTGAGCTTGATGTTGATGTCGCCGCAGCGCGAGGTGGTGGTGTAGGTGCCGAACTCGACCGCGGCGGTGGAGTAGCGGTAGGTGAGCGACTTGGCTCCGCCGTAGCAGGAGGTGGCCGCCCGCTCCGGCTGGGCGGCGGCGGGCGCGGTGGCGCCGGCGGCGAGGAGGGCGGTGGCGGCGGCGAGGACGGCCGCGGTTCTCCGGGTGCGGGTCATCGGAACTCCGTTCGCGGGCGGGGCTGTCACGGATGTCAGAAGGCGATCTGGACGCGCGCGGAGGAGCCTTCGAGGTCCACGCCGAGGGGCACGGTGAACGCGCTGCCGTCCTTGACGTCGGTGGCGATGGTCTTCCAGCTCCGGCCGACCTTGGTCCAGTAGTTGCAGGCGCCGACGCGGACGAACTTCACGCAGGCCCAGACAAACTCGGCGTCGCCGCCGGTCATGCGGAGGTTGATGTCGGCGCAGCGGGAGGTGGTGGTGTAGGGCCCGAACTCGGCGGCGTCGCCGTAGTTCACGGTGACGGCTCCGCCGTAGCAGGTGGCCGCCGCGACGGGGGCGGGGGCGGCCGACGCGGTGGTGGGCACCGACACGGCGAGGGCGGCGAGCAGGGCCGCGGCGGCGGCCGGGTGGGTGAGGATCTTCGCCATCGGTTTCCTTCGGTGTCCGTTCGTTCCATGACCGGGGACATGCGGAAGGTGCGGGTGATGTCTCGGGGATCGGTGCGGCGGAGCGAGTTCATGGTCCGGCGTGCGCTTTCGGCTGTCATGCTCATTCGAACGAGGTGAAATGACGCCGGTGGAGAGGGTGTTGAGCGTGCTTCGCTTTCATTTCTCGGCTGAGGATCTGGCCAGGACACGGGTCGCCGCCGCTCCGCACGCCCTGTGGGAGATCGCCGCCAGCCTCCACCGCTTCCAGACCCCCGCGGGCCGCTGGGCCTACGCGCACTGGTACCGCACGGCCCGCGAGCGGTTACGGGAGGCGGGGCTGGAGAGCGCGGTGCGGCAGGTCCTGCTCCCGCTGTATCCACGCGCGTCCTACTGGCCGGACTTCCTCACCCCGCTGGAGGGCGCGGCCGGGCTGGAGGCGGGCCTGCAGGCGATCCTGGCGACGCCCGCCGACCGGGTGACGGCGGAACTCGCGGCCCTGGCCCGGATCAGACGCGTACCGCCCCACCTCGCCCGGCTGCCGGAGCGGGCGGCCCGCACCGAACTGGTCGGCGTGCTGCGGGCCTACCACCGCGCGGTGATCGAGCCCCACGAGGACTGGATGCACGAGAGCGTCCACGCCGAACGGGTGCGGCTGGCCCGGCGCCTGCTCGACGGCGGCACCGAGGGTCTGCTCGGCGGACTGGGCCCGGCGGTCCGCTGGCGGCACCCGCGGCTGGAGATCGGCACCTATCCGGCGCACCAGGAAGTCCGCCTGGCCGGGCGCGGGCTGCTCCTGATCCCGTCCTACTTCTGCTGGAAGGGCCCGGTCACGCTCGCCGATCCCGGCCTGCCCCCGGTGCTCACCTGCTCGCTCCACCACGAGCCGCCGCGCGCGGCTCCCGGCTCGCCTTCCCTGGAGGTCTTGCTGGGCCGTGCGCGGGCCGCGGTCCTGCGCGCGACCGCCGCGGGCGCCACCACCACCGAGGCGGCCCACCGGGCCGGTGTGACCCCCGCCACGGCGACCCACCACACCACGGCGCTGCGGGACGCGGGGCTCATCACCAGTCACCGGCACGGCAACACGGTGATCCACACACTGACCCTGCTGGGGGCGACGATGGTGAACCGGAATCCGGACCGGCCCGGACGGCCGAGGGTCCACTGAACTTCCGTGCCGGGCACCGCGGGTGTGTGTCCTCGCGGTCCGACTGAGGTGGGGCGGGTGGGACTCGAACCCACGGCCGACGGATTATGAGTCCGCTGCTCTAACCGGCTGAGCTACCGCCCCTCGCGGCGTGTCGCGTACAACTGTGCGCGCCGTCTGCCGCAGCATAGCCGCTCATACGATCTCCTGCTTCGGATGGTCGGCTTCCGCGCTGCTTCCCTGACCTGGAGGACTTCCCCCGGGCCCCCGGCAGTTCCCCCGCACGGCGGCCGGAGGCGGAACCGGACATGAAAAAGGACCCCGGAGGGTCCTGGTTCAACGCGCTCCCCCGACTGGACTCGAACCAGTAACCTGCCGGTTAACAGCCGGCTGCTCTGCCAATTGAGCTACAGGGGACCGAAGCTCCCCCGACTGGACTCGAACCAGTAACCTGCCGGTTAACAGCCGGCTGCTCTGCCAATTGAGCTACAGGGGATCGCTTCGTCTGCATCGAACGCATCCACCTGGGTATTCGCCAGGGGGCGGGCGGTCGCTGCGACACATACATTAGCGCAAGCAGGGGGGTGCTCCGCCAATCGGT
The DNA here is from genome assembly GCF_040645115.1 of Streptomyces sp. NPDC046860. NCBI lineage: Bacteria > Bacillati > Actinomycetota > Actinomycetes > Kitasatosporales > Streptomycetaceae > Streptomyces > Streptomyces sp. NPDC046860. The sequence continues at coordinate 97,530 of NZ_JBEYXQ010000012.1, forward strand.
GCCCTCCCGGCCCCGCCCGGCACCACAGACCCCCGTCAGGGACCAATCGAGGAAGGGTGGCCGACATGCGCTACCGGCTCACGTTCGTCGCCGGACTGGCCGTCGGATACGTACTCGGCGCACGCGCCGGTCAGCAGCGCTACGAGCAGCTCAAGAAGGCCGCTCGCGGGGTCGCGCAGAACCCCGCCGTGCGCAACACCGCCGAGACGGCCGCCCACCAGGGCCGGGTCTACGCGGGCAAGGCGCTGCACACGGTCGGCGAGAAGGTGGGCGACCACGTCCCCGAGTCCTTCGCCGACCGGGTCCGCTCGCTGCGCGGGCGCAACGGACACGGGCGCCCGGCCGAGGACGACTGGGGCACCAGCCACCCCTGAACCGGCCACCCCCTCCATGTGCCCCCTGACCTGCGGCCTCAGGGGGCACAGGCGTACCCGGCCGGAGCAGCCCCCGCGCTGCGGCAGAATTTGAGCCATGGGGATAGTCGCCGGGCTGGACAGTTCGCCCGCATTCACTCGCATCGTGGTCTGCGACACGGACACGGGGGCCGTGCTGCGTCAGGGGTACGCCCCGCATCCGCTGAACGTGCCAGAGGGCGCGCCGCGGACCGCTGACGTCGACCCGCAGGCATGGCTGCTCTCCCTGGGCGAGGCGGCCGGCGGCGGGCTGCTGGAGGGGGTGCAGGCCATCGGCGTCTCCACCCAGGCGAACGCCGTGGTCCCGCTGGACGCGCAGGGCAACACCGTGCGCCCCGCGATGGCCGGGACGGACAAGCGGGCCCAGGTGGCCGCCGCCGACCTGATCGACGCGCTCGGCGGCCGGGAGGCGTGGGCGCACGCGGTCGGCTGTGTCCCGCAGGCCGCCCGGCCGGTGACCAAGCTGCGCTGGCTGGCGAAGAACGAGCCGGAGAACGCGAGCCGTACCGCCCTGCTCCTCCAGGCCCACGACTGGCTGGTCTGGCAGTTGCTGGGCCGCCCGGCCCGCCGGACCACCGACCGGGGCGGCGCCTCGGGCACCGGGTACTGGTCCGCCGCCACCGGCGCCTACCGTCCCGACCTCGTCGAGATGGCGCTCGGCCACCAGGTGGCGCTGCCCGAGGTGATCGGCCCGGCCGAGGCCGCCGGCACCACCCCGGAGGGGCTGCTGATCTCCGCCGGTACCGGCGAGACGATGGCCGCCGCGTTCGGCCTCGGCATCGGGCTGGGCGACGCGGTGGTGTCGCTGGGCGCGTCCGGATCGGTGATGGCCGTGCACACCGAGGCGCTGGCCGACCAGTCCGGGATGATCACCTCCCTCGCCGACGCCACCGGCATGCACCTGCCGGTCGTGACCACCCTGAACGCGGTACGCGCCCTGCGCGGCACCGCCGAACTGCTCGGCGTGCCCGACCTGAAGACCCTGTCCGAGCTGGCCCTCGGTTCCACCCCCGGCTCGCACGGCCTGGTCCTGCTCCCCTACCTGGAGGGCGAGCGCATCCCCGACCTGCCGCACACCGCGGGCACCCTCTCCGGGCTGCGGCGGGAGTCGATGAAGCCCCAGCACCTGGCGCGCGCCTCCTTCGAGGGCATGCTGTGCGGGCTCGCGGACGCGCTGGACGTGCTGCGCGGGCGCGGCGTGGCGGTGCGGCGGATCTTCCTGCTGGGCCAGGCCGCCGAGCTGCCCGCCGTACAGGCGTTGGCGCCCTCGCTGTTCGGGGTGCAGGTGGTCGTGCCGCAGCCCGCGGACTACGCCGCGATCGGCGCCGCCCGCCAGGCGGCGTGGGCCCTCGGCGCCGCCCGGGGCACCCTGGACCCCCGCACCCCGCCGGCCTGGCAGGGCGCGGCCGCGCAGGTGCTGGAGCCCGGCGAGGACCTGGCCGTGGGGCAGGCGGTGCGCCAGCAGTACGTGGCGGTACGGGAGCAGACCCACCCTGGCGCGCTCCGGTAGCGGCGCCCCGTGCGGGGCGCGCCGGCGGGGCACCGATGGGTTAATCGGTTGAGGTAACACGGGGGGAGTGCCCGACGATAGGGCCATGGGCAGTCCATCGCCCGACCGCCGACTCCGAGAGACAAGCGTGCTCATACGACTTCTGCGGACCTGTCTCAGGCCCTACAAGAAACCCATCGCCCTGCTGGTGGTGCTCCAGCTCCTCCAGACCAGCGCCACGCTCTACCTGCCGAACCTCAACGCGCACATCATCGACAACGGTGTCGTGAAGGGTGACACGGGTTACATCCTGTCCTTCGGCGGCCTGATGATCGGCATCTCGCTGGTCCAGGTCGTCTGCAACATCGGTGCCGTGTACTACGGCGCCCGTACCGCCTCCGCCCTCGGCCGGGACCTGCGCGCCGCGGTCTTCGACCGGGTGCAGTCCTTCTCCTCCCGGGAGCTGGGGCACTTCGGCGCGCCCTCGCTGATCACCCGTACGACCAATGACGTGCAGCAGGTCCAGATGCTGGTCCTGATGACGTTCACCCTGATGGTGTCGGCGCCCATCATGTGCGTCGGCGGCATCGTGCTGGCGCTCGGGCTGGACGTCCCGCTGTCCGCGGTGCTCGTGGCCGTCGTGCCGGTGCTGGGCATCTGCGTGGCGCTGATCGTGCGCCGGCTGCGGCCGCTGTTCCGATCGATGCAGAGCCGCCTGGACACGGTGAACCGGGTGCTGCGCGAGCAGATCACCGGCAACCGCGTCATCCGCGCCTTCGTCCGCGACGAGTACGAGCACGGGCGGTTCGGGCAGGCCAACGGCGAGCTGACCGAGATGCAGCTCGCCACGGGCCGGATGCTGGCGCTGATGTTCCCGATCGTGATGACCGTGGTGAACGTGTCGTCCATCGCCGTGGTGTGGTTCGGCGCGCACCGCATCGACAGCGGCGGGATGCAGATCGGCGACCTGACCGCGTTCCTCGCCTATCTGATGCAGATAGTCATGTCCGTGATGATGGCCACCTTCATGTTCATGATGGTGCCGCGCGCCGAGGTCTGCGCCGAGCGCATCCAGGAGGTGCTGGGGACCGAGTCCAGCGTCGTGCCGCCGCTCGCGCCGGTCACCGAGCTGCACGGGCACGGGCATCTGGAGATCCGGGGCGCGGGCTTCCGCTATCCGGGTGCCGAGGAGCCGGTGCTGCGCTCCATCGACCTGGTGGCGCGCGCGGGCGAGACCACGGCGGTGATCGGCTCGACCGGCAGCGGCAAGTCGACCCTGCTGGGCCTGGTGCCCCGGCTGTTCGACGCCACCGAGGGCCAGGTCCTGGTGGACGGCGTCGACGTGCGCGAGGCCGACCCGGCCCTGCTGGCCCGTACCGTCGGCCTGGTCCCGCAGAAGCCGTACCTCTTCGCGGGCACCGTCGGCAGCAATCTGCGCTACGGCAAGCCGGACGCCACCGACGACGAGCTGTGGGCGGCGCTGGAGACCGCGCAGGCCAAGGAGTTCGTGGAGCGTCTGGAGGGCGGCCTGGAGGCGCCGATCGCGCAGGGCGGCACCAATGTGTCCGGCGGTCAGCGCCAGCGTCTGGCCATCGCCCGCACGCTGGTCCAGCGCCCGGAGATCTACCTCTTCGACGACTCCTTCTCCGCGCTCGACTACGCCACGGACGCGGCGCTGCGCGCGGCGCTGGGCCGGGAGACCGCCGACGCCACGGTGGTGATCGTGGCCCAGCGGGTGGCGACCATCCGGGACGCCGACCGGATCGTCGTGCTGGACGAGGGCCGGGTGGTGGGCTCCGGCCGCCACCACGAGCTGATGGCGGGCAACGAGACCTACCGGGAGATCGTGCTCTCCCAGCTGACGGAAGCGGAGGCCGCCTGATGGCCGGTCCCATGGGACGCATGATGGCCGGGGGCGGCCCCGACCAGCGGTCGATGGACTTCAAGGGCTCGGGCAAGCGGCTCGTGACCCAGTTCCGGCCCGAGCGGGTCACCATCTACGGCCTGCTGGCCTGTGTGGTGGTCAGCGTGGCGCTGAGCGTGATCGGCCCGAAGATCCTCGGCAAGGCCACCGACCTGGTGTTCGCCGGGATCGTCGGCCGGAGGATGCCCGCCGGGGCGACCAAGGAGCAGGTGCTGGACTCGCTGCGCGCGCGGGGCCAGGGCTCGGTCGCGGACATGCTGCGCGGTACCGACTTCGTGCCCGGCCAGGGCATCGACTTCGACGCGGTGGGCCGGGTGCTGCTGCTGGCGCTCGGTGTCTTCCTGGCCGCCGGTCTGCTGATGGCGGTGGCGACCCGGCTGGTGAACCGGGCCGTGAACCGCACGATGTACCGGATGCGCGAGCAGGTGCAGTCCAAGCTGTCACGGCTGCCGCTGTCCTACTTCGACAAGCGGCAGCGCGGCGAGGTGCTCTCCCGCGCCACCAACGACATCGACAACATCGGGCAGACGCTCCAGCAGTCGATGGGCCAGCTGATCAACGCGGTGCTGACCATCATCGGCGTGCTGGTGATGATGTTCTACGTCTCGTGGGTCCTCGCGCTGGTCGCGCTGGTGACGGTGCCGCTGTCCTTCGTTGTGGCGACGCGGGTCGGCAAGCGGTCGCAGCCGCACTTCGTGCAGCAGTGGCGCACCACCGGCACGCTGAACGCGCACATCGAGGAGATGTACACCGGGCACACCCTGGTGAAGGTGTTCGGCCGGCAGGAGCAGTCGGCGAAGCAGTTCGCCGAGCAGAACGACGAGCTGTACGAGGCCGCGTTCAAGGCGCAGTTCCACAGCGGTGTGATGCAGCCGCTGATGATGTTCGTGTCGAACCTGAACTACGTGCTGGTCGCCGTCGTCGGTGGTCTGCGGGTGGCTTCGGGCTCGCTGTCCATCGGTGACGTGCAGGCGTTCATCCAGTACTCCCGCCAGTTCTCGATGCCGCTGACGCAGGTCGCCTCGATGGCGAACCTGGTGCAGTCCGGTGTCGCCTCGGCGGAGCGGGTGTTCGAGCTGCTGGACGCCGAGGAGCAGGAGGCGGACCCGGTGCCGGGCACGCGTCCCGCCGAACGGCGCGGCCGGGTGGAGCTGGAGCACGTGTCGTTCCGGTACGACCCTCAGAAGCCGCTGATCGAGGATCTGTCGCTGAAGGTGGAGCCGGGCCAGACGGTGGCCATCGTCGGCCCGACCGGCGCGGGCAAGACCACGCTGGTCAACCTGCTGATGCGGTTCTACGACGTGACGGGCGGCCGCATCCGCCTGGACGGCGTGGACGTCCGGGAGATGTCCCGCGACGACCTGCGGGCCGGTATCGGCATGGTGCTCCAGGACACCTGGCTGTTCGGCGGCACCATCGCGGAGAACATCGCGTACGGCTCCTCGCGCGAGGTCACCCGGGGCGAGATCGAGGAGGCGGCCCGGGCGGCCCACGCGGACCGGTTCGTCCGGACGCTGCCCGACGGCTACGACACGGTGATCGACGACGAGGGCACCGGGGTGAGCGCGGGCGAGAAGCAGCTCATCACGATCGCCCGGGCGTTCCTGTCCGAGCCGGTGATCCTGGTGCTGGACGAGGCGACGAGTTCGGTGGACACCCGGACCGAGGTGCTGATCCAGAAGGCGATGGCCAAACTGGCCGACGGCCGCACCTCGTTCGTCATCGCCCATCGCCTCTCCACCATCCGGGACGCGGACACGATCCTGGTGATGGAGAACGGCGCGATCGTGGAACAGGGCGCGCACGCCGACCTGTTGGCGGCCGAGGGTGCCTACTCCCGGCTGTACCGGGCCCAGTTCGCCCAGGCGGTGGCCGAGGTCGACTGACCCCGGACGCCGCCCCGCGCCCACCCGTGCCGACCGCGGCGCGGGTGGGCGCGGGCGTGATCAGTCCAGATAGCCCCGGAGCTGGTCCGCGTAGGCGTGGTCCCGGAGCTTGCTCAGCGTCTTCGACTCGATCTGCCGTATCCGCTCGCGGGTGACGCCGAAGAGGCGGCCTATCTCCTCCAGCGTCCGGGGGCGGCCGTCCGCCAGGCCGTACCTGAGCTGGACCACCTTGCGCTCGCGCTCGCCCAGGGTCGACAGCACGGCCTCCAGGTGCTGGCGCAGCAGCAGGAACGCGGCCGACTCGACCGGGCTCGCCGCGTCCCCGTCCTCGATCAGATCACCGAGGGCGACATCGTCCTCCTCCCCCACCGGCGCGTGCAGCGAGACCGGTTCGAGGGCGAGGCGCAGCACCTCCCGCACCCGCTCGGCCGGCAGCTCCAGGTGGGCCCCGACCTCCTCGGGCGTCGGCTCGTACCCGCGTTCCTGCAGCATCCGCCGCTGCACCCGGACGACCCGGTTGATCAGCTCCACCACGTGCACGGGCACCCGGATGGTGCGCGCCTGGTCGGCGAGGGCGCGGGACATGGCCTGCCGTATCCACCAGGTGGCGTAGGTCGAGAACTTGTAGCCGCGTGCGTAGTCGAACTTCTCCACCGCGCGGATCAGCCCGAGGTTTCCCTCCTGGACCAGGTCGAGCATGGTCAGGCCCCGGCCCACGTACCGCTTGGCGACGGAGACGACGAGGCGCAGATTGGCCTCTATCAGGCGGCGCTTGGCCATTCTCCCCAGGACGACGAGCCGGTCGAGGTCGAGGGCGAGCCCGGAGTCGAGGTCGGGGGTGCTGCCGAGCTTCTCCTCGGCGAACAGCCCCGCCTCCACCCGGCGGGCGAGTTCCACCTCCTCTGCGGCGCTGAGCAGCGGGATTCGGCCGATCTCGCGGAGGTACTGGCGGAACAGGTCGGCGGAGGGGCCGCCGCTCTCGGTGCGCGAGGCGCCGCGCACGGGCTTCACCGGCTCGTCGCCGTCGCCGTCGCCGGTCAGCGCCTCGGCGGGAGGTTCGGGGGTCTCCTCCGGTTCCGGGGCCGTCTTGGGGTGCCCGCCGCCGTGGCTCTGCGCGGGTACGGCCCTGAGCAGGCCCGGCTCGGCACCACCGTGGGCGGCACGGGCTGACTGCGTGAGGGTGTGGGTCTGCACGGGGGCGACCTCCAGGATGATCGCTGCTCCGGGGGGGGGTGCGGCAGCGGCGCGGCGGGGCGCGAATCGACGGCCTGCGCTCCGGGGACTCGGGCACCGCACCCAGTGTGGGGTACGACACATCTCCGCCACGAGGGGCGTGCGGTGACTTTTTGCGTCCGGTCCGTGACCGCGTGGTGATCCCCGGGGCGTCCTGGGGCCTACAGGGCCGAGGGGCCCTCGTTCTGCAGGGCGCGGTCGTAGCGGGTGAGGACCATCATCTCGTTCTGCACGGCCGCCGACTGGGCCGGATCGGAGTGGCCGAGGCGGGTGAGGGTGCTCTGCAGCTCGGTGAGGCGGCGGGTGACCGCGCGGCGCCTGATCTGCACCAGGACCATGCCCGCGTACGTCTCGTCGACCGTGCGGCGCATGATCGTCTCCACGGCCAGCTCGGTCACCATGGCCCGGACGGTGTCGTCGGGGGCGGCGTCGCGGACGCGGACCACGTACTCCTGGGGGTCCTGAGTGCCGAACTCGGCGCCGCCGGCTTCGGCGATGGTCTGGCGGACGGCCGCGTAGGGGGGTGCGGTGAACTCGTCGAGGCCGTAGGCGTCGAAGGCGGGCGAGACCAGCTCCGGGCGCTGGAGCGCGAGTTTGAGCAGCTCGCGTTCGGTCGCGAAGACCGGGTTGCGCAGGGTGAGGGCGGGGCCGCCGGCCTGCCGGGGGGCGGCCTCCCAGCCCTGCTGGGGGGCGCGGGACCGCTCCTGCGGGGCGGGGGCGCCCTTGCCGCCGCGTTCGCGGGCCCAGCGCGCGAGCTGGGCGACGCGCTTGACGACGAACTGGGTGTCGAGGATGCCGAGCATGCCCGCGAGGTCGACGGCGACCTCGTGCTGGGCGCCGCTGTTCTTGATCCGGGCGACGACCGGCGCGGCCTCGTCCAGGGCGGCCGCTCGGCCCGCCGGGGTGTCGAGGTCGTAGCGGGCGACGATCTGGCGCAGCGCGAACTCGAAGAGCGGGGTGCGGGGTTCGACCAGGTCCGCCACGGCCTCGTCGCCCTTGGCCAGGCGCAGGTCGCAGGGGTCCATGCCGTCGGGGGCGACGGCGATGTAGGTCTCGGCGGCGAACTTCTGGTCGTCCTCGAAGGCGCGCAGCGCGGCCTTCTGCCCGGCCGCGTCGCCGTCGAAGGTGAAGATCACGCGGGCCGAGCCGTTGTCCATCAGCAGCCGGCGCAGGATCTTGATGTGGTCGCCGCCGAAGGCGGTGCCGCAGGTGGCGATGGCGGTGGTGACGCCCGCGAGGTGGCAGGCCATGACGTCGGTGTAGCCCTCGACGACGACGGCCCGGCTGGACTTGGCGATCTGCTGCTTGGCCAGGTCGATGCCGTACAGGACCTGGGACTTCTTGTAGATCGCGGTGTCGGGGGTGTTGAGGTACTTGGGTCCGTTGTCGGACTCGTAGAGCTTGCGGGCGCCGAAGCCGACGACCTCGCCGCCGATGTCGCGGATGGGCCACATCAGGCGGCCCCGGAAGCGGTCGATGGGGCCGCGGCGGCCGTCCTGGGCGAGGCCGGAGAGGATCAGTTCCTTGTCGCTGAAGCCCTTGCCGCGCAGGTAGCGGGTGAGGTGGTCCCAGCCCTGGGGGCTGTAGCCGACGCCGAAGTGGACGGCGGCGGCCTGGTCGAAGCCGCGCTCGGCGAGGAAGATCCGGCCGGTGTCGGCCTCGGGGCTGGTGGCGAGCTGCTCGGCGTACCACTGGGCGGCGATCTTGTGCGCCTCGACCAGGCGGATGCGCTCGCCGCGCTGGTGGGCTGGGTTGTAGCCGCCCTCCTCGTAGCGCAGCGTGATCCCGGCCTGGCCGGCGAGGCGCTCGACGGCCTCGGAGAAGGAGAGGTGGTCCACCTTCATGACGAAGGTGATGGTGTCCCCGCCCTCCTGGCAGCCGAAGCAGTGGAAGAGTCCCTTGCTCGGGCTGACCTGGAAGGACGGCGACTTCTCGTCGTGGAAGGGGCAGAGGCCCTTGAGGTTGCCGCCGCCCGCGTTGCGCAGCTGGAGGTACTCGGAGACCACGGCGTCGATCGGGACCGCGTCCCGTACCGCCTTCACGTCCTCGTCGTTGATCCGTCCTGCCACGGATGAATTCTACGGGGGTCCGGAGGCGCTCCCCGCTCGGGCGGTGCTCAGGGCACCAGGCCGGCGAGCGGGACGTGCGGGTCGGCGAGCGCCTCCACGTCCACCTCGGCGCCGGAACGGACGAGGCGCTGGATGTCCTCTGTGACGTCCCACACGTTGACGTTCATCCCGGCCAGCACCCGGCCCTCGCGCACCCAGAAGGCGATGAACTCGCGCTTTCCCGCGTCGCCGCGCAGCACGACCTGGTCGTAGGAGCCGGGGGGCGCCCAGCCGCTGTACTCCAGCCCGAGGTCGTACTGGTCGGAGAAGAAGTACGGCATGCGGTCGTAGGTGACGTCCTGGCCGAGCATGGCGCGGGCGGCGGCGGGGCCGCCGTTGAGGGCGTTGGCCCAGTGCTCGACGCGCAGCCGGGTGCCGAACAGCGGCAGCGGGAAGTTCGCCACGTCCCCGGCGGCGAAGATGTCGGGGTCGGAGGTGCGCAGGTGCTCGTCCACGGCGATGCCGCCGCCGAAGGCGCGGTCGGCCAGTTCCAGTCCGGCCGCCTCGGCGAGGCTCGTGCGGGGGGCGGCCCCGATGGCGGCGAGCACGTCGTGCGCGGGGTGCTCCTCGCCGTCGTCGGTGCGCGCGGCCAGCACCATGCCGTCCTGGCCGATGATCTCGGTGAGCCGGACGCCGAAGTGGAAGCGGACGCCGTGCTCGCGGTGCAGCTCGGCGAAGAGGTTGCCCAGCTCGGGCCCGAGGGCGCCGTACAGCGGGGCCGGTTCGGGTTCGATGACGGTGACCTCGGCGCCGTATCCGCGGGCGGCCGCGGCGATCTCCAGGCCGATCCAGCCGGCGCCCGCGACGACCAGGTGGCCGTTGTCCCGGCCGAGCGCGGCGAGCACGCCCTTGAGGCGCTCTGCGTGGGCGAGGCGGCGCAGGTGGTGCACGCCGGCGAGGCCGGTGCCGGGCACGTCGAGGCGGCGGGGCTCGGCGCCGGTGACGAGCAGCAGCTTGTCGTAGCGGATCAGCGTGCCGTCGTCGCCGAGGCGGACGGTCCTGGCCTCGCGGTCGACGGCGTCGACGGTCTGGCCGAGGTGCAGCTCGATGTCGCTCTGGGCATACCAGGCGGGCTCGTGGACGAAGACGCTGTCGCGCTCCTCCTTGCCGAGCAGGTGGCCCTTGGACAGCGGCGGGCGCTCGTAGGGGTGGTCCCGTTCGTCGCAGATCAGTATCACGCGGCCGGTGAAGCCCTCCGCGCGGAGCGTCTCGGCCGCCTTGGCCCCGGCGAGACCGCCTCCGACGATGACGAACGTCTGATCCGCGTCGACCACTTGATGCCTCCTCGTAAGGTGCCGCCTTCAGGCGAGCGTCCCGCACGCGGCGTGGTGCGGGAAGAGGGGGTGCCCGGAAACGGGCCGCCCTCGGTCATTTTCCCGCTACATATGCCCTGTCAGTCTCGCGTGCAGCGTGCGGGCGGACGCGTCGGTCAGCGAGGCGATCTGGTCGACGATCACCCGCTTGCGGGCGTGGTCGCCGTCCGCCTCGTCGAACAGCGCCCTGAACTGCGGTTCCAGGCCGTCGGGGGCACGGGCGGTGAGCGCCTCGGCCAGTTCGGCGACGACGATGCGCTGGTCGGCGCGGAGCAGCTCCTGCTCCGCGCGCTGCATCACGTACCGGTCGGCGACCGCCTTGAGCACCGCGCACTCCATGCGGGTCTCGCGGGGTACGACGAGTTCGGCGCCGTACCGGGAGAGGCGGCCGTTGCCGTGCGCGGCGCGGGTGGCGCCCTCGGCGGCCAGGCAGAAGCGGCCGATGAGCTGGCTGGTGGCGTCCTTCAGCCGGGACTGGGCGTGGGCGGTGCCGTCGTAGCCGTGCGGCCACCACTCCTGGTCCTGGAGCCGGTCGAGGGCGGCGGCGAGTTCGGCGGGGTCGGTGTCCGCGGGGACGTAGCGGCCGACGGCGACATCGAAGACGGCCCGGCGTTCGGGTTCGGCGTGCAGGCAGTTGGGGTCGATGTGCCCGGCGTGCAGGCCGTCCTCGATGTCGTGCACCGAGTACGCCACGTCGTCGGCCCAGTCCATGACCTGCGCCTCGAAGCAGGTGCGGGTGCCGGGCGCCTCCTTGCGGAACCAGTCGAAGACCGGGCGGTCGTCGTCGTAGACGCCGAACTTGGAGGACTCCGGGTCGGTGGGGTGGGAGCCGCGCGGCCAGGGGTACTTGGTCGCGGCGTCGAGGGTGGCGCGGGTGAGGTTGAGGCCGACGGAGCCCTCGGGGGTGAAGCGCTTGGGCTCGATGCGGGTCAGGAGCCGCAGGGACTGGGCGTTGCCCTCGAAGCCGCCGATGTCGTCCGCGAACTCGTTCAGCGCCTGTTCGCCGTTGTGCCCGAAGGGGGGATGGCCGAGATCGTGCGCCAGGCAGGCGGCCTCCACGAGGTCGGGGTCGCAGCCGAGGGCGGCGCCCAGCTCGCGGCCGACCTGGGCGCACTCCAGGGAGTGGGTGAGGCGGGTGCGGGGGCTGGCGTCCCATGCCTGGGTGCGGGTGCCCGGCGTGACGACCTGGGTCTTGCCGGCGAGGCGGCGCAGCGCGGCGGAGTGCAGGATGCGGGCGCGGTCGCGCTGGAAGGCGGTGCGGCCGGGGCGTTTGTCGGGTTCGGGTGCCCAGCGTTCGACGGAGGTCGGATCGTAGGCCGAGGGGTGTGCGGTGCCTTCCATGCCTCGACAGTAAGCGCCGGTGCCGACATCGTGGGGCGTCGGGGCGAGTGATCGCGGAACGGGTGTCCCGTTCGTCACCGTCCGGCGGGTGCGGTCGCGGGTGCGGCTGAACCGGGAGTCCCCGTTTCACGTCTCCCGGGTCGGGACCGGGCACAGGGGGGCCGCATGAGGATCAGCCGACCACGGCTGCCGCGCGACGTACGGGGGCGCCGGCGGCTGGTGCGGGGTGTGGTGGCGGGGTGCGTGCTGGCGCTGCTGCCCTCGACCTGGCTGTACGTCTCGACGGCGGACCGGCTGCGCACGGCGGCGGACGTGCCGCACACCGAGGTCGCCGTCGTCTTCGGCGCCGGACTGTGGGACGGCCGGCCCTCCCCCTACCTGGCGCACCGGCTGGACGCGGCGGCCGGGCTGTACCGCGCGGGCCGGATCGAGGCGGTGCTGGTCACGGGCGACAACAGCCGCACGGACTACGACGAGCCGAGCGCCATGCGGGCCTACCTGAGCCGGCACGGGGTCCCGGCCGCACGGATCGTCAGCGACTACGCGGGCCTGGACACCTGGGACTCCTGCGTCCGCGCCCGCCGTGTCTTCGGCGTCCACCGCGCGGTCCTGATCAGCCAGGGCTTCCACATCCGCCGGGCGGTGGCCCTGTGCGAGGCGGCGGGGGTCAGCTCGTACGGCCTCGGGGTCGGGGCGAAGCACGACGTGACCTGGTACTACGGCGGCACCCGCGAGGTCTTCGCGGCCGGCAAGGCGGCGCTGGACGCCGCGTTCCGGCCCGATCCGCGCTTCCTGGGCCCCCGTGAGCCGGGATTGCGGCGGGCGCTGGCCACTCCCCGGGAACCGGTCCGCCAGGGGATCTCCACGAGCCGTCACGCCCCGTAGGGGATCTCCACGAGAACCCCATCGGGCCCCCTGACGGCGCTATGGACATGCCATGTCATGCCCACTTAAATCTCAGGGGCATCATCAGCGCCACCCCCACGCCGCACAGGCGCCTCACCCAAGGAGACCGATGAGCCGGATACGGCAGCACGTCCGAGGGTCCCGTCGTCTCGCCACCGCCGGTACCGCCGCGGCGGCGGCCACTTTGCTGGTCACCGCCCTCTCCCCCGCCGCCCGGGCCGACGCCGGGCCCGACCGCGCCACCACCCTCGCCGACGCGGCCTCGATCCTCGTCGCGCACGCCGCGAACCTCGGCCTCACCTCCGACCAGGACACCAGTGTCCGGGACGTGGTGACCGACAAGGACGGCACCCAGCACGTCCGTTACGACCGTACCTACCGTCATCTCCCGGTGATCGGCGGGGACTTCGTCGTCCACCTGACCTCCACAGGCGGCTACCGCGGCACCGACCGGGCCACTTCCGGCCTGCTCTCGCTGCCCACGGTCACCCCGAAGCTGACCGGACCGAAGGCGGCCGGGCTCGCGGTGGACGCGCTGCGCTCCGCGACCCCCCGCGAGGTGACGCGGGCCAAGGCCAAGCCGGAGCTGGTCGTCGACGCCCTGCACGGCAAGCCGAGACTGGCCTGGCGCACCAACGCCGTCGGCCTGGACACCCTCGGCAACCCGGTGGGCCGCACCGTGCTGACCGACGCCCGCACCGGCGCCCGCATCGACGCCTGGGACAGCATCGAGACGGCGGCCGGCGACGGCAAGTCCCTGTACAGCGGCACGGTTCCGCTCCAGACGACCCAGTCGGGCTCGTCGTTCCAGCTCAAGGACGCCACGCGCGGCAACACCTACACCGGTGACGCGGCGAACAAGACCGACCTGTGCATCCTCGGGATCTGCCTGAGCCGGGCCCCCTCGACGGTGTTCACCGACACCGACAACCACTGGGGCACCGGCGCCACCGCCGACCGCGCCTCGGCGGCCGTCGACGCCCAGTACGGCACCGACCAGACCTGGGACTACTACAAGGACGTCCACGGCCGCAACGGCATCGCGGGCGACGGCAAGGGCTCGTACAACCGCGTCCACTACGGCAGCAAGTACAACAACGCCTTCTGGGACGACAGTTGCTTCTGCATGACCTACGGCGACGGTGACGGCACCACCTTCGGCCCGCTGGTCGCGCTCGACGTGGCCGGGCACGAGATGACCCACGGCGTCACCTCCAAGACGGCCGCGCTGACGTACTCGGGCGAGTCCGGCGGCCTGAACGAGGCGACCTCGGACATCCTCGGCACGATGGTCGAGTGGCACGCGGGCAACGCCACCGACAAGGGCGACTACCTCATCGGTGAGCGCATCGTGAAGTCCGGCTTCGGCAAGGCCGCGCTGCGCTTCATGGACAAGCCCTCGAAGGACGGCAACTCCGCCGACTACTGGAGCAGTTCGCTCGGCGACCTCGACGTGCACTACTCCTCCGGCGTCGCCAACCACTTCGCGTACCTCCTCGCCGAGGGCAGCGGCGCGAAGACGATCAACGGCGTCTCGTACGACTCCCCGACCGCGAACGGCAAGACCGTGACCGGCATCGGCCGGGACAAGGTCGGCAAGATCTGGTACCGCGCGCTGACGGTGTACATGACCTCGTCCACCAAGTACGCGGGCGCCCGCACGGCGACCCTGAACGCGGCGAAGGACCTGTACGGGGCCGGCAGCGCGGAGTACGACGCGGTCGCGGCGGCCTGGAGCGCGGTGAACGTGAACTGAGGCGGCCTCCCGCCCCGCTTCCGCCGACGGTGCGCCGGACCTCGTGTCCGGCGCACCGTCGTCGTGTCTCCCCCGGCCGCACGCCATTCGTGTGCACCTGACTCCCCTCCTCCACAGGGCCTCTGAGCTGCTGTTACGCGCCATTTCCTCACCCGTGCGGGTGCGGCGGGCGCCACCCGTTCACCGCAGCGCGGGCGGCGGCTCGGGAGGCGGACCGGGCGCGCTGCCCTTTACCTCGGAAAGGCAGGGGCACGCCCCCTGATCACACGAGTCGAGAAGTCGGACAAGCTCTGGGGAGCACCATGCGTCGCACCGCCCGTCTGCTGACCGGTACCGCGCTCGCCGTAGCCGCGGCCGGGCTGGGCACGGTTCCGGCTCACGCCGGTGCCCCGCATCTGCGGCCCGCGCGGACCGGGAGCCTCCAGGTGTACCCGTCCACCGCCCTGCCCGGCGGCCAGGTCACGGTGAACACGGCGGCCTGCGGGGAGAAGGGCGCGGCGCTCGGCGACGCCGGGGCGGTGGGCGCGGGGACGTTCGCGCTGGCGCCGACCACGCACGAGGGCGAGGCGATCGGGCGGTTCCAGGTGCCGGCGGGAGCGCAGCCGGGGACCTACGAGATCGTCGCGCGGTGCGCGGAGGGCGAGAAGCGGGTGACGGGCGACCTGATGGTGACCCTGGCCGGCGCGCCCGGGCAGGTGCGGCCGCACGGCAGTGTGAAGACGGGAGTCGGCGGCGCCTTCGGCCCCGGCCCCCTCCAGACCACGGCGGGTGTGGCGGCTCTTGCCGTCGCCGCCGCGGGCGGTACCTGGCTCCTGCATCGCCGGGCGAGAGGCGACGGGATCTGACGGACACCCTCCGCTGTCCGTCGCCGGTACCGCGAAGTCCCGCCCCCTAAGGGTCCGATGCCCCTCGTGACCCCTAGGGGGCGGGCCTCCCTGTGAAGGGGGGTGCTGTCTCCGGGAAGGGATTTCCATGCGCAGGATCGGCGACACCGCCATAGCCACCGTCACGGTGCTCGCGCTGGGCACGGGCATATGGCTCCTCGGCCCCGGCACCGGCACACCCCCGCAGCCGTCCGCCGCCGAGGGCCGGCCCGATCCGGGCGGCGAACACGGCACGGCCCCCGCACTGCCCGCGTCCCCGCCCACCCGCGTCCGCATCCCCGCGATACGCGTGGACGCCCCCCTGACGGGCCTGGCCCTGACCCCGTCGGGCAGCCTGGACGCACCGCCCCCGGCGGAGAAGAACCTCGCCGGCTGGTACGAGGCGGGCACCACCCCCGGCGACACCGGCACCGCGGTCGTGGCCGGCCACGTCGACAACACCGAAGGCCCGGCCGTCTTCTACGACCTCGGCGCCCTGAAACGGGGCACGACGATCGAGATCGACCGCGAGGACGCCACGACGGCCGTCTTCACGGTGGACGCGGTGGAGGTCTACTCCGCGAAGAACTTCCCCGACGAAAAGGTCTACGGCGCCTCGCCCCGCCCCGAACTCCGGGTGATCACTTGCGGGGGCGGGTACTCCAGGTCGACGGGGTACCAGGGGAACGTGGTGGTCTTCGCGCATCTGACGGGGAGCCGGGCGGGCTGAAGCCGGGTCCCGGACGCACGCGAAGGGGCGGCACCCCCGCACAGGGTGCCGCCCCTCTTTGTGGCGCCGGAGCCCGTCGTCGATCGGTGGTGAGGGTCGGGGACCGACGACGGGTCCGGGGTCGGCGGGAGGTCAGCGGTGGTCGCTGCCCTCCGACTGGGTGGCCGCGCGGCCGGCTTCGAGGCGGGCCACCGGGATGCGGAAGGGGGAGCAGGAGACGTAGTCCAGGCCGACCTCGTGGAAGAAGTGGACGGACTCCGGGTCGCCGCCGTGCTCGCCGCAGACACCGAGCTTGAGGTCGGGGCGGGTGGCCCGGCCGGCCTCGGCGGCGGCCTTCACGAGCGAGCCGACGCCGTCCCGGTCGATGGTCTCGAAGGGGCTGACGCCGAAGATGCCCTTCTCCAGGTAGGCCGTGAAGAACGATGCCTCCACGTCGTCCCGGCTGAAGCCCCACACGGTCTGGGTGAGGTCGTTCGTGCCGAAGGAGAAGAACTCGGCGGCCTCCGCGATCTGACCGGCGGTCAGCGCGGCGCGCGGAAGCTCGATCATCGTGCCGATCGCCAGCTTCAGCTTCGTGCCCGTCGCCGCCTCGACCTCCGCGATGACCTGGTCGGCCTCGTCGCGGACGATCTCCAGCTCCTGGACGGTGCCGACGAGCGGGATCATGATCTCGGCGCGCGGGTCGCCCTTGGCCGTCTTGCGCTCGGCGGCCGCCTCCGCGATGGCGCGGACCTGCATGGTGAACAGGCCCGGGATGACGAGGCCGAGGCGCACGCCGCGCAGGCCCAGCATCGGGTTCTGCTCGTGCAGGCGGTGCACGGCCTGGAGCAGGCGGAGTTCGTTCTCGTGCGGCTCCTGCCGGGACTCGGCGAGGGCCACGCGCACCGACAGCTCGGTGATGTCGGGCAGGAACTCGTGCAGCGGCGGGTCGAGGAGGCGGATCGTGACGGGCAGGCCGTCCATCGCCTCGAACAGCTCGACGAAGTCCTGCTTCTGCAGCGGGAGGAGCTGCTTGAGGGACTCCTCGCGCTCGGCCCCGGTGTCCGCGAGGATCAGCCGCTCGACCATCTCGCGCCGGTCCCCGAGGAACATGTGCTCGGTGCGGCACAGTCCGATGCCCTGGGCGCCGAACCGGCGGGCGCGCAGCGCGTCCTCGGCGTTGTCGGCGTTGGCCCGCACCCGCAGCCGGCGCTTGCGGTCGGCGAAGGCCATCATCCGGTGCACGGCCTCGACCAGTTCGTCGGCGTCGTCGGCGCCCGGGTGCATCCGGCCCTCGAAGTACTCCACGACCGGGGAGGGCACGACCGGTACCTCACCGAGGTACACCTTGCCGGAGGAGCCGTCGATGGAGATGACGTCGCCCTCCTCGACCACGTGGCCGCCCGGCACGATCATCCGGCGCCGCTTGGTGTCGACCTCCAGGTCCTCCGCGCCGCAGACACAGGTCTTGCCCATGCCGCGCGCGACCACGGCCGCGTGGGAGGTCTTGCCGCCGCGCGAGGTGAGGATGCCCTCGGCGGCGATCATGCCGTCCAGGTCGTCGGGGTTGGTCTCCCGGCGCACCAGGATGACCTTCTCGCCCGAGCGGGACCACTTGACGGCGGTGTACGAGTCGAAGACGGCCTTGCCGACCGCCGCGCCCGGCGAGGCGGCGATGCCCCGGCCGACCTGCTCGGCGCGGGCGTCCTCGTCGAAGCGGGGGAACATGAGCTGGGCGAGCTGGGCGCCGTTGACGCGCTGGAGCGCCTCGGTCTCGTCGATCAGGCCCTGGTCCACGAGCTGGGTGGCGATGCGGAAGGCCGCGCCCGCGGTGCGCTTGCCGACGCGGGTCTGGAGCATCCACAGCTTGCCGCGCTCGATGGTGAACTCGATGTCGCAGAGATCCAGGTAGTGGTTCTCCAGGGTCTCCATGATCTTCATGAGCTGGTCGTACGACGTCTTGTCGATGTTCTCCAGCTCGGCGAGCGGCACGGTGTTGCGGATGCCCGCGACCACGTCCTCGCCCTGGGCGTTCTGGAGGTAGTCGCCGTAGACGCCCTGGTGCCCGGAGGCGGGGTCACGGGTGAAGGCGACGCCGGTGCCGGAGTCGGGGCCGAGGTTGCCGAAGACCATGGAACAGACGTTGACCGCGGTGCCCAGATCGCCCGGGATGCGCTCCTGGCGGCGGTAGAGCTTGGCGCGGTCGCCGTTCCACGACTCGAAGACGGCCTTGATCGCGAGGTCCATCTGCTCGCGCGGGTCCTGCGGGAAGTCCCGGCCGGCCTCGGTCTTGACGGTCTTCTTGAAGGCGGTGACCAGCTTCTTCAGGTCGGCCGCGTCCAGTTCGGTGTCGACCTGGACGCCCTTGGCCTCCTTGGCCTTCTCCAGCGCCTCTTCGAACAGCTCGCCGTCGACGCCGAGGACGGTCTTGCCGAACATCTGGATGAGGCGCCGGTAGGAGTCCCACGCGAAGCGCTCGTCGCCGGCCTGCTTGGCCAGGCCCTTCACCGACTTGTCGGAGAGGCCGATGTTCAGGACGGTGTCCATCATGCCGGGCATGGAGAACTTGGCGCCGGAGCGGACCGAGACCAGCAGCGGGTCGTCGGCCTGGCCGAGCTTCTTGCCCATGCGCTGCTCCAGCGCGTCGAGGTGCGCACTCACCTCGTCCCGCAGTGCCGCGGGCTCCTCGCCGCTGTCGAGGTAGACCTTGCAGGCCTCGGTGGTGATGGTGAAGCCGGGAGGGACCGGCAGTCCGAGGTTGGTCATCTCTGCGAGGTTGGCGCCCTTGCCACCGAGCAGGTCCTTGAGGTCCTTGTTGCCCTCGGTGAAGTCGTAGACGAACTTCGCTACGTGAGGCTCTTTGTTTTCCGACACGGGTCTCGACTCCTTGAGGCCACGGTGGCTGCCCTGACGGCGAGGAACATACCCAGATCGAAGGCACCTGGGTACGTCCACTCGTGCGTCATAAGCCTGTAACCAGCCGTCTGCCACAGGATCGAAAGCAAAGGCAGGGCAAGGCCAGGGCCGCGCAAGTGTTCACTTCTTGAACGCAAGGGCGCCCGAAGGCATCTCTCGCCGCTCAGATGAGCATCGATCGGCACGCTTGATTTCGATCAATGAACGCCCAAGGGGTGGCACCGAGTGCCACCCCTTGGAGAAGTGCAGTCGCTCAAGATCCGCTCATCTGAGCGCACCCCTTATCAAGGGTGGCGAGAATCACGCTGCCACAGGGCGCGCGATTTCACCATGCGGACGCCGACGCGAGCCGGAAACGCGCCCGTCACACCCCCAGCGCGGAGAGCCGTTCCTCCACCCGCTCGGGCGCGTACAGGTGCTCCACGACCAGCGCCCCCGCGCCGGTCAGCCCCGCCCGCTCACCCAGCCTCGCGGTGACGACGTCGAGGTGGGCCGTGGAGCGGGGCAGCGCCCGCTGGTAGAGCAGTTCGCGCACCCCGGTCAGGAAGGGCGTGCCGGCGAGATCGCCCGCGATCATCAGCACACCGGGGTTGAGCAGGGTGACGACGGTCGCCAGCACGTCCCCGACCCGGCGCCCGGCCTCCCGTGCCAGGGCGGCCGCCTCCGGGTGTCCCGCGGCCAGCAGGTCCCGCACGTCGGAGCCGGAGGCGGCGGGCACCCCGGCGTCCGTCAGCCGCCGGGCCACCGCGCCTCCGCTGGCGACGGCGGCGAGACAGCCGTAGGAGCCGCAGCGGCACAGCGCCTCGGTGCCGACCCGGATGTGCCCGAGGTCGCCCGCGCCGCCGTCCACCCCCCGGTAGATCGCGCCGTCGACCACGACCCCGGCGCCGATGCCGGTGGAGACCTTGACCAGGACGAACGCCCGGCAGCCGGGGTGTCCGGCGCGCTGCTCGCCGTACGCCATGAGGTTGGCGTCGTTGTCCACCAGGACCGGGACGGGCCCGGCGCCGGTGTGCTCGGTGAAGGCGCGGGAGAGGCGGCCCCGTATGTCGTAGCCGTCCCAGCCGGACATCATCGGGGGCTGGACCACCCGCCCGGTCTCGCTGTCCACCGGGCCCGGCACCCCGAGCCCGATCCCGCAGACCGCCTGCGGCGGGTGGCCGGTCTCGGCGAGCAGTTCGGCGAACCAGCGGCCCAGCCCGGCGAGGACGACCTCGGGGCCGTCCTCGACCACCAGCGCTCCCGCCCGCTCGGCCAGGATCTCGCCGGTCAGGGTGAGCAGGGCGGCGCGGGCGTGGCGGGTGTCGAGGTCGGCGGCGAGGACCACGGCGTGCGAGCCGTCGAACTCCAGGGTGGCGGCGGGCCGGCCGCCGAGCGGGGAGTCCACCGGGCCGCCCGCTCCCTCGCGCAGCCAGCCCGCCCGGAACAGCCGGTCCAGGCGCTGGCCGACCGTGGCGCGGGAGAGTCCGGTGACCTGCTGGAGCGCGCCGCGCGTGACGGCCCGTCCGCTGCGCACCAGGTCGAGCAGCTCACCGGCGCTCGTCTGAGCGCCGCCCCTGGCCGTCCTGCCCGGCTTTCCGGTCATGCCACCCCCTTGTGTTCCTCAAGTTTGCATTACATATTGAGTTTTGCGTGTTAAGTAGACGTAACCCTGCGATAGACAAGACCAAACCAGGCCGGCCGGACGTCTTCGGGGAGCCCCGAGTGGATCGCACTGCCCAGCTCACCGCCCGTACCACCGAGCGCCGGATCGCATACGATCCGCCGCCGCACTCCTCCGCGTCGCCGCCGTCGGTGGCGTCGCTGCATGTCAGGGCGGCACGCGTGCTGGCGGCCAACTGGACGGGCGCCTCGACGGTCCCCTCGCGGAGCCTGTACCCGCACCAGTGGTCCTGGGACTCGGCGTTCATCGCCATCGGCCTGCGGCACCTGTCGCCTCTGCGGGCGCAGACGGAGCTGGAGACGCTGCTCGCGGCGCAGTGGGCGGACGGGCGGGTGCCGCACATCGTCTTCTCCCCCTCCGTGCCGCTCGACGCCTACTTCCCGAGCCCCGACTTCTGGCGCTCCTCCACCGCGGGGCGGGCCGCGGGCGCCCCGCGCACCGTACAGACGTCCGGCATCGTGCAGCCACCCGTGCACGCGCTGGCCGCCTGGCTGGTGCACCGCGCCGACCCCGGCCTGTCGCGGGCGCGCGGCTTCCTGGCCCGGGTGTACCCCCGGCTCGCCGCCTGGCACCGCTATCTGCTGCACCGCCGGGACCTCGGCGGGGGCGGTCTGGTGGCGGTGGTGCACCCGTGGGAGCAGGGCATGGACAACAGCCCGTGCTGGGACGGCCCGCTGGCCCGGGTCAGCCCGGCCCCGGCCCGCTCCTTCCGCCGCGCCGACCTCGACCACGGCGCCCCCGAGGACCGGCCGACCGATCTGGACTACGGACGGTACGTGCGCCTCGCGGCCGACTACCGGGACGGCGGATACGCGGACGGAGACGGGGAGTTCGCGGTGGAGGACCCTTCCTTCAACGCCCTGCTGATCGCCTCCGAGCACGCCCTCGCCGACATCGCCACGGAACTGGGCGCCCCCGGCACCGCCCGGCGCGCCCGCGCCGGGCGGCTGACGGCGGCGCTGGTGGAACGGCTGTGGGACGACGCGTCCGGGATGTTCCTCTGCCGGGACCTGCGCGGCGGCGGCCCGGTCCGCGAGCGGAGCGTGTCGGGCCTGGTCCCGCTGCTGCTGCCCGGGCTGCCGGGCGACGTGGCCGGCGCGCTGCTGGACACCCTGCGCGGCCCGCACTTCGCGGCGCGCACCGGGCTGGTGCCCAGCTACGACCTGCGCGGCCCGGCGTTCGAGCCGAACCGCTACTGGCGCGGCCCGGCCTGGTTCAACACGGCCTGGCTGGTGGAGCGCGGGCTGCGCGCCCGCGGCGAGCGCGCGGCGGCCGACGCCCTGCGCGCCGCGTTCCTGCGCGCGGCCGGGGAATCCGAGTTCGCGGAGTACGTGGACCCGGACACCGGCGAGGCGTGCGGGGCGCCGGGGTTCGGCTGGACGGCCGCGCTGACGCTGGACCTGCTGCACGACGCGAACGGCGCTGTGGACACTGGCGAAGAGGGAGGGGACCGGAGATGACCGAGCGGCATCATCTGTTCGTGCGAGGAGCCACGTTCGCCGCCGTGGGCGACCGGGGCGACATCAGCGGGGTGCGGGGCGGCGGCCCGGTGGACGGGCTGTTCGTCCGGGACGCCCGGCACCTGAGCCGCTGGCAGCTCACCGTCGACGGCGCGGTGCCGGAGGTGCTGCGGCCGGTCGGGGAGGGCGACACGGCGCGCTGCGTGCTGGTGCCGCGCGGCGGCCGCCAGGAGCCGCCCGCGTACACCCTGTGGCGCGAACAGGCCGTGGGCGACAGCTCGTTCGTGGAGTCGGTGCGGGTCACCGGTAATGTCCCGGTGGCCACCACCGTACGGCTCGCGCTCACCGTGGACGCCGACTTCACCGACCAGTTCGAACTGCGCTCCGACCACCGCACCTACGTCAAGGCGGGGGCCGTGCGCAGCCGTCAGATCCTGGACGACGGGATCGAGTTCGGCTACCGGCGCGGGGAATGGCGGTCCTGTACGACCATCACCGCCGAGCCCGCTCCGGAGGCGGTGGAGGAGACGGGTACCGGCGCCCGGCGGCTGGTCTGGACGCTCGAACTCCCCGCGCACGGCAGCGCGGAGCTGCTGCTGCGGGTGATGGCCCGCCCGCACGGCGACCGGCGCGCGGTGCGCGTACCCCGCTCGCCCGTCGCGGTGGACGAGGAACTCCGCTCGGCGGAGGCCGAGTTCATGGAGGGGGTCGCCTTCCCGGCCGCGTGGCCCGAGCTGGCGGCCGCCTGTGTGCGGGGGCTGTCGGACCTGGCCGCGCTGCAGGTGCCGGCGCGGGGACCGGACGGGGAGGAACTGCGGGTCCCGGCCGGGGGCGCCCCCTGGTTCCTCACCCTGCTCGGCCGGGACGCCCTGCTGTCCTCGCTGTTCTCCCTGCCGTACCGGCCGCAGCTCGCCGCCGCCACGCTGCCCGCGCTGGCCGCCACCCAGGCCACCGCCGACGGCGCCTCCTCCGTCGCCCAGCCCGGCAAGATCGTGCACGAGGTCCGGCACGGCGAGCTGGCCCACTTCGGGCAGGTGCCGTACGGGCGCTACTACGGCTCGGTCGACGCCACCCCGCTCTTCCTGGTCCTGCTCGGCGCCTACACCGAGCGCACCGGCGACACGGCCCTCGCCCGGCGCCTGGAGCGGCACGCCCGCGCGGCGGTCGGCTGGATGCTGGACCACGGCGGGCTGACCGCGCGCGGCTATCTCGTCTACCGGGCCGACGAGGGCGGCCTGGCCAACCAGAACTGGAAGGACTCCCCCGGCGCGATCTGCCGGGCCGACGGCACGCGGCCGAGCGGCGCGGTGATGGCGGCGGGCGCGCAGGGCTACGCGTACGACGCGCTGCGGCGCACGGCCTGGCTGGCGCGCACGGTGTGGGACGACGGGACGTACGCGGCGCTGCTGGAGCAGTCGGCGGCCGATCTGCGCGACCGCTTCCAGCGGGACTTCTGGCTGCCGGAGCAGGACTTCCCCGCGCTGGCGCTGGACGGCGACGGCCACCGGATCGACGCGCTCGCCTCGGACGCCGGACATCTGCTGTGGTCGGGGCTGCTGGACAAGGAGTACGGGGAGGCGGTCGGACGCCGGCTGCTGGAGCCGGACTTCTTCTCCGGCTGGGGCGTGCGCACGCTGGCCTCCGGCCAGGCCGCCTACCACCCGCTGTCCTACCATCGGGGCTCGGTCTGGCCGCACGACAACGCCCTGATCACCCTGGGCCTGGCCCGCTACGGCCTGCACGACGAGGCCCGCGCGGTGGCCCGGGGGCTGGTGGACGCGGCGACGGCGGCGGGTCACCGGCTTCCCGAGGTGCTGGCGGGTTACGGCCGTGACACCCACCCCGAGCCGGTACCGTACCCGCACGCGTGTGTGCGGGAGTCCCGTTCCGCCGCCGCGCCGCTCGCCCTGCTCACCGCGGTCGGGGGTGCCTGACACCGTCCTTGACCGGGCGTTTGCCCGGTATTTGCCGTAGGTCGTGAACACCGGCCCGCGGTGGACCGTACGCAAGGACGGCGGGCCGGGCGGGCCGGCCCGAACCGGTCCCGCCTCTGCCTCCCCAGCGTGGCCCGCCGCCTCCCCCCTCACCGGCCCCGCGCGGAAGGACCTCCGGGTTTGCCTCAGCAGAAGAACACGCACCAGTCACCGGCCGCGGCGGGGGCACCGGGGGGCATTCCCGAGGAGGGCTCCGCCGGACCCGGCGGGGCGGTGGACACGAAGACGCCGGCCGAGCACGGGAAGAGCGACGACGGCCCCGGGTCCGGCACGGCCGCCGAGCCGTCGGGGGCGAAGGCGCACGAGCCCGGCGCGGAGGCCGAACCGTCAGAAGCGAAGGCGCACGAGTCCGGCGCGGCGGCCGAGCCGTCGGAAGCGAAGGCGCACGAGTCCGGCGCGGAGGCCGAACCGTCAGAAGCGAAGGCGCACGAGTCCGGCGCGGCGGCCGAGCCGGAGGCCGCCTCCGGGGGCGGGCCCGGCCGCATCGCCCGCTGGCGGGCCGCGCACCCCCGGCGGGCCCGCGTCCTCTCGCGGACCGTCACCGTGCTGGCCGCCGTGCTGGTCGTCTGCTGCCTGGTGATGCCCGCCACCATCGTCGCGGTCAGGCCGGCCGGCTTCTTCCGGATTCCGGGAGAGGCGATCGTCGGGGCGGCGATACTGCTCGCCCTGCCCAGGAAACCCCGTGTCGTGGTGGGCGCGGCGGCTGGTGTCGCGATGGCCGCGCTGACCGTGCTCAACTGGCTGGACATGGGGTTCCGGCAGTACCTGGGCCGGACCTTCAACCTGGTGCTGGACTGGAGCCTGCTGGGTGACGCGCAGTCGTACCTGGAGGACTCGTTCGGCCGGACGGCCACCCTCGCCGCGACGGCCGCGCTGATCGTCGCCGTGCTGCTGCTGTTCGCCGCGTCGGCCTTCGCCGTCGTGCGGCTGGGCGACGTCCTCGCCCGGCACTCCGCCACCGCGACCCGGGGCACCCTGATCGCGGGCGTCGTCTGGATCACCTGCTCCTCCTTCGGGGTGCA
This sequence comes from Streptomyces sp. NPDC046860, assembly GCF_040645115.1. Taxonomy (NCBI): domain Bacteria; kingdom Bacillati; phylum Actinomycetota; class Actinomycetes; order Kitasatosporales; family Streptomycetaceae; genus Streptomyces; species Streptomyces sp. NPDC046860. The sequence goes on from NZ_JBEYXQ010000012.1 coordinate 122,526, forward strand.
GATCGCGGGCGTGCCGCTGGCCGCCGAGAGCGCGGCCGTCACGCTGCGGAGCCAGACCGAGCGGGTGTCGAACACGCTGGCGGACGAGGCCGCGTTCCAGAAGGTCGCCAAGGTGGACGCGTTCGGCGCGACCCCGCCCGCCCAGCTCGTGCCGGACCTGCGCGGCAAGGACGTCATCTTCACGTTCATCGAGAGCTACGGCCGCAGCGCGATCGAGGACCCGGTCATGGCACCCGGCGTCGACAAGACCCTCGCCGTGCGCAACGAGGCTCTGGCGAAGGCGGGTTACCACGCGAAGAGCGGCTGGCTGACCTCCGCGACGTATGGCGGCAGCAGCTGGCTCGGCCACTCCACCACCCTGTCGGGCCTGTGGGTCAGCAACCAGCAGCGCTACCGCACGGTGATGGCGAGCGACCACCTCAGCCTCACCAAGGTGTTCAAGAAGACCGGCGCCTGGAACACGGTCGGGGTGATGCCGGGCGTGCAGAAGGCGTGGCCCGAACAGAGCTTCTACGGCCTGGACAAGGTCTACAACGCCTTCCAGCTCGGCTACAAGGGACCGAAGTTCAGCTGGTCCACGATGCCGGACCAGTACGCCCTGGAGCAGTTCCAGCAGCGGGTGCACGGCAAGAAGCACGACAAGCCGGTGATGTCGGAGCTGATCCTGACCTCCAGCCACCAGCCCTGGAGCCCGATCCCGAAGATGGTCGACTGGGACGAGCTGGGCGACGGCTCGGTCTTCAAGGGCATCGAGGCGGCGGGCACCGACCCGACGGACGTCATGGCGGACACGGCCAAGTCCCGCACGGAGTACGGCAAGTCGATCCAGTACTCGGTGAACGCCCTCACCGAGTGGCTGGTGCGCTACGGCTCGAAGGACACGGTGCTGGTCTTCCTCGGCGACCACCAGCCCATCGCCCGCGTCAGCGGCAACCACGCCAGCAGGGACGTACCGATCTCGATCGTCGCCAAGGACCCGAAGGTGCTCGACAAGATCGGCGACTGGGGCTGGACGGACGGCCTGCGTCCCGCGCACGACGCGCCGGTGTGGCGGATGAACGCCTTCCGCGACCGTTTCCTGACCGCCTACGGCTCCACCCCGCACCCGAAGAAGGGCTGACCGGTCTCCCGGTCGGACACGGCCTAGGCCGACTCGGCGGCGAGCAGGCCCGCCATGCCGAGGAGCACGCCGCCGGTGGCGCGGTCCATCCGGCGGTGTGCCCGGTAGCTGAGGCGGACCGCCCTGATCACGCTGCCCGCGGCGGCGAACACCCCGGCCGCGGCCGCCTCCGCGACGAGGTAGAAGGCGCCGAGCACCGCGAGCTGGCCGGTCACCGACCCGTGTCCGTGGACGACGAACTGCGGGACGAAGGCGGTGAAGACCAGTACCGCCTTGGGGTTGGTGATCGCGACGAGGAACTCCTTGCGCACCAGCGCGGCCAGCGGCGGCCGCTCCGGCGCCGAAGCCTCGGCGGCGGTCCCTTCAGGCTCACCGCGCCGCCGGAAGCTGGCCCACAGGATGGTGCTGCCCAGATAGGCGAGGTAGACGACGCCGGCCCACCGGATGGCCGTCAGCGCCCACTCGGAGGCCGACAGCAGCGGCCCCAGTCCGGCCACGACCGCGACCACCAGCACGGCGAAGGCGACGAGCCGTCCGCAGACCCCGACCATCGAGGCGCCGAAGCCGCGCACCATGGCATGCCTCAGCGCCAGCAGGTTGTTGGCGCCGGGAGTCAGTGCGACCAGCAGCGCGACCGCGAGAAAACCCATGATCCACACGGCGTCCCCCTTCCCCCGAGGAAAGTACGCGAGGAAAGTAACACCCGCCACAGGCGCGTGGAACAAGGCGAATCAGGCCACAACTCGCCGCGAGGGCAGGGGCGTTCAGCCGCCGGAGGTGTCCAGTTCGGCTTCCTCGCCGACGCCCGCGCAGTCGTAGGGGTCCTTCAGCCAGCCGTCGGGGAGGACCACCCGGTTGTTGCCGGAGGTGCGCCCGCGCGGGCCGTCGGCACCGGTGGGCCACGCCTGGTCGAGGTCCAGCTCGTCGAGGCCGGCGCGCAGTTCCTCCAGGGAGGAGGTGATGGCGAGCCGCTTGCGCATCTCGGAGCCGACCGCGAAGCCCTTGAGGTACCAGGCGACGTGCTTGCGGAAGTCGATGACACCGCGCGACTCGTCGCCGAGCCACTCCCCGAGCAGCGTGGCGTGCCGGACCATGACGTCGGCGACCTCGCGCAGCTCGGGCCGCCGGAATTCGTCGCGGCCCTCGAAGGCGGCGACCAGGTCGGAGAAGAGCCAGGGGCGGCCGAGGCAGCCGCGGCCGACGACCACGCCGTCGCAGCCGGTCTCGCGCACCATGCGCAGCGCGTCCTCGGCGGACCAGATGTCGCCGTTGCCGAGCACCGGGATCTCCGGGACGTGCTCCTTCAGCCGGGCGATGGCGCTCCAGTCGGCGGTGCCGCCGTAGTGCTGGGCGGCGGTGCGGCCGTGCAGGGCGATGGCGGTCACCCCCTCCTCGACGGCGATGCGGCCGGCGTCGAGGTAGGTGATGTGGTCGTCGTCGATGCCCTTGCGCATCTTCATGGTGACCGGCAGGTCACCCGCGCCGGTGACGGCCTCGCGCAGGATCGACCGCAGCAGGTTCCGCTTGTACGGCAGCGCGGAGCCGCCGCCCTTGCGGGTGACCTTGGGGACCGGGCAGCCGAAGTTGAGGTCGATGTGGTCGGCCAGGCCCTCTTCCGCGATCATGCGGACGGCCTTGCCGACGGTGGCCGGGTCGACGCCGTACAGCTGGATCGAGCGGGGCTTCTCGGTCTCGTCGAACCGGATGAGCTGCATGGTCTTGTCGTTGCGCTCGACCAGCGCCCGCGTGGTGATCATCTCGCTGACGAACAGCCCCTTGCCCCCGCTGAACTCCCGGCACAGGGTGCGGAAGGGGGCGTTGGTGATCCCGGCCATGGGTGCGAGCACGACGGGCGGCACCACGGCGTGCGGGCCGATGGAAAGCGGCTGGGTCATCAGGGGGCTCCGGGACGGATGTACGGCATGGGCGTCGTCCATTGTCCCTCACCTCACTCGTGCCCCTGCCCCCCGAGGGCTGGATCTTGTCCGGGTACGGGGCAAAACATGTACTGTTCATTAGTTAGCCGCACTATCGAAGCGCGTACGATGGGACGCATGCCCGAGCTGAGTCACCGGCGGCGGATGCTGGTGCTCGCGATCTGCTGCATGAGCCTGCTGATCGTGAGCCTGGACAACACCGCCCTGAACGTCGCACTGCCCTCGATGCAGCGCGAGCTGCACGCCACCACCTCCGGCCTCCAGTGGGCGATCGACGCCTACACGCTGGTTCTGGCCTCGCTGCTGATGCTGGCGGGGTCCACGGCGGACCGGATCGGGCGCAAGCGGGTCTTCATGGCGGGCCTGGTGATCTTCACCGCCGGTTCCCTGCTGTGCTCGCTCGCGCCGAACCTGGAGCTCCTCGTGGTGTTCCGGATGGTCCAGGCAGTCGGCGGCTCGATGCTCAACCCGGTCGCCATGTCGATCATCACCAACACCTTCACCGACCCGCGCGAACGGGCGCGGGCGATCGGTGTGTGGGGCGCGGTGGTCGGCATCTCCATGGCGGCCGGTCCGCTGGCGGGCGGGCTGCTGGTGGAGTCGGTCGGCTGGCGCTCGATTTTCTGGGTCAACCTGCCGGTGGGCCTCGCCGCCCTGCTGCTCACGCTGCGCTTCGTCCCCGAGTCCCGCGCGCCCCGGCCGCGCCGCCCCGACCCGGTGGGCCAGGTACTGGTGATCGCCCTCTTCGGCTCGCTGACGTACGCGATCATCGAGGCGCCCGAGGCGGGCCTCACCGAGGTGCTCCCCTTCGCCGCCGTGGCCCTCGCGGCCCTGCTGGCCCTCCTGATCTACGAACCCCGGCGCCCCGAACCCCTCATCGACCTGCGCTTCTTCCGTTCGGCGCCGTTCAGCGGCGCGACCGGTATAGCGGTGAGCGCCTTCGCGGCGCTGGGCGGCTTCCTCTTCCTGTCCACGCTCTACCTGCAGAACGTACGCGGCCTCGACGCCCTGCACGCCGGCCTGTGGATGCTGCCGATGGCCGCGCCGACCCTGCTGTGCGCCCCGCTGTCCGGGCGGCTGGTCGGCACCCGGGGTCCGCGGCTGCCGCTGCTGATCGCGGGCGCCGCGATGACGGCGAGCGGCCTGCTCTTCGCCCTCTTCGAGGCCGAGACCTCCGACGTCACCCTCTTCATCGGCTACGTCCTCTTCGGCGTCGGCTTCGGCTTCGTCAACGCCCCCATCACCAACACCGCCGTCTCCGGCATGCCCCGCGCCCAGGCGGGCGTCGCGGCCGCGGTCGCCTCCACCAGCCGGCAGCTCGGCCAGACCCTCGGCGTGGCCGTGATCGGCGCGGTCCTGGCCGCCGGCATCGGCGGCTCCGGCTACCGCGACACCTTCGTCGCGGCGGCCCGTCCGGGCTGGTGGGTCCTGGCCGCGTGCGGCGCGGCCGTCCTGGTGCTGGGCCTTCTGACCAGCGGCCGCTGGGCCCACCGCACGGCCGAGCGCACGGCGGAACGGCTGGCCACGGAAGAGGTGCGGCAGCCGGTGGGGACGTCCGCCTGACGTCGGCGGCTCATCCCTCCAGCGCCATCGCGTGCAGCTTCTCCAGGCGCTCGCGGGACTCCTCGTTCCTGGGCGGGTAGATCACGATGCGGGGGCCCTGGTCCGGGGAGAGCCAGAGGTCGGTGTGCTCCAGGGTGAGGAGGCCGACGTGGGGGTTGAGGAACTCCTTGGTCTTGGAGCGGTTGCCGACCACCTCGTAGCGCTCCCAGTGCTCGCGGAACTCCGGGTACGCCTGGAGGCGCTTGAGGAGCATCTTCCACGCCGGTTCGCCGAGGTGTCCGGCGAGCGAGGCGCGCAGGCGGGCCGCCATCAGCCGCAGGGTCTCGTCGAGGTGGACGATGGAGGAGCGCCACTCGGGGTTGGAGTAGGCGAGGAGGACGCAGTTGCGGTCCTCGGGCGCGATCGCGTCCATGTCGCACAGCAGCCGGGCGTAGGTCCGGTTGTAGGCCAGGATGTCGTACCGGCTGTTCTGCACCGCCGCCGGGAACGGCTCCATCTGGCGCAGGGTCGCGCGCAGCGCCGGGGTGATGCTGGGGCAGACCGCGGCGGGCGTCGGGTCGGTGGCCCCGGCCAGCCGGAAGAGGTGGGCGCGCTCGCTGGGGTCCAGCATCAGGGTGCGGGCGAGGGCGTCGAGGACCTGCACGGACACCTGGATGTTGCGGGCCTGTTCGAGCCAGGTGTACCAGGTCACGCCCACCGCGGAGAGCTGTGCGACCTCCTCGCGGCGCAGCCCCGGCGTACGCCGCCGGGCGCCGCGCGGCAGCCCCACCTGCTCGGGGGTGATCCGCTCACGGCGGCTGCGCAGGAACGCGGCCAGTTCGTGGCGGCGGATCTCCGCGCCCTTCACCGCGGGGGCGGTGCTCTCCTGGGCCATGGTCGTCATGGCTCCAGAGTGCCTCCGCCCGTACCCCGTTGCCAGGTGCTCCTGCCACCAGGATGAGCGTCCGCGACCACCAGGCTGCGGGCGGGACACGGGGGTGTCCGAGGGCGTTGGCGGGTAGTTCCGGTACCAGGATCGGCACACTCTGGTACCCGTCTGAGGGCGGGCGCACCCTCGGTGTCATGACCGAGACCACCCTCTCCACCGCGCAGGCCGTCCGCGCCCCGGCGGCCGCGCCCTCCCTGAGCGGGGCGGGCCTGGTGACCGTCCTGCTGGCCGCCTCGCTCCCGCTGGTCGACTTCTTCATCGTCAACGTCGCCCTCCCCGCCATCGGCCGGGACCTCTCCGCGAGCGAGGCCCTGCTGGAACTGGTCGTGGCCGGGTACGGAGTCACCTACGCCGTGCTGCTCGTGCTCGGCGGCCGCCTCGGGGACCTGTTCGGCAGGCGCCGGCTGTTCATCGGCGGCATGGCCGCCTTCGGACTGACCTCGCTGGCGTGCGGGCTGGCGCCGGACGCGTGGACCCTGGTCGCGGCGCGGGCCGCGCAGGGCGCCTCGGCCGCGCTGATGCTGCCGCAGGTGCTCGCCACCATCCAGTCCACCACCGCGGGCGGCCGCCGCGCCCGCGCGATGAGCCTGTACGGGGCGACGGCGGGCCTGTCCATGGTGGTGGGCCAGATCCTGGGCGGCGTCCTGGTCGCGGCGGACATCGCGGGCACCGGCTGGCGCTCGATCTTCCTGGTGAACGTGCCCGTGGTCGTCCTCGGCCTGGTGCTCGCCGTCCGCCACGTCCCCGACACCCGCGCCCGGCACCCGGAGCCGGTCGACGTGCCCGGCACCGTCCTGCTGGCGGTGGCCCTGCTGGCGCTGCTCGCCCCGCTGACCGAGGGCCGGGCGACGGGCTGGCCGCTGTGGACGTGGGTCTCGCTGGCCGTCTTCCCGGTGGCGGGGTGGGCGTTCTGGGCGGTGGAACGGCGTCTGGACCGGCAGGGCCGCACCCCGCTGCTGCCGCCGAGCCTGTTCGCCACCGTGTCGCTGCGGCGGGGGCTGGTCATCGTGGTGCCGTTCTGCCTGGGCTTCAGCGGGTTCATGTTCGTCATCGCGCTGAGCCTCCAGCAGGGCGCGGGACTGGGCCCGGTACGGGCGGGGCTGGCGCTGGCGCCGATGGCGGTCTCCTTCCTGCTGGTCTCGCTGGCCGGGCCGCGCCTGATCGCCCGCTTCGGTACGCGGGTGGTGGGCGCCGGGTCCGTGCTCCAGGGCGTGGGCGTGCTGCTGATCGTGCTGGCCGTGTGGCGGGACTGGCCGGACCTCGGGACGTGGAGCCTGCTGCCGGGGGCGGCGGTCGCGGGTGCGGGCCAGGCGCTCCAGCTCCCCAACCTGCTGCGGATCGTGCTCTCCGAGGTCCCGGCCGCCCGTGCCGGGGTGGGCAGCGGGGTGCTGGCGACGACCCAGCAGGCGTCGTTCGCCCTCGGCGTGGCCACCCTGGGCGCCCTCTTCCTCACCCTGGTCCCCCACGCCGGGATGCGGGACGCCCTGCTGATCGCCCTGGTCACCCAGCTCACGGCGATCGTCGCCACCGGTCTGCTGAGCCTGCGCCTGCCCCGCGAGGCGGGTTGAGCGGGGCCCGTGTGACGGTTCCCACCCGGAGTTTTCCCCTCGCCCCGGCCCGTGTGCCGCAGACTCCGGGCATGACCGACAGCAGATTCGGGAAAAGTGTGCGCCGGTGGGACCGGCACGGCCGGGAACACGTCGTGCGGGTGGTGCGGGCCGGGCTCCAGCGGACCTTCGGGTGCGGCACCTGCGGCTGGCGCCGGGGCACCCGGCACCTGCCGTGGACGCCGACGGACGAGCACCCGGCGACCGAGCATCTGGCCGAGGCCCATCAGGCGACCCTGGACCCGTCCCGGCGATGAGTCCACGGCGCCGTGGGAGTCGTTACCCCACGACGACCCGCGCCGACCGGAGGGCGAGCCCCATGACCGCACTGCACGACACCCTGCGCCGGTACGTGGACGACGGGAGCCTGCCCGGCGCGGTCGGCCTTCTCGCCCGGGGGGACGAGGTCGAGGCCGTGGCCGTCGGGTACACGGACACCGGGCGGAGCGTGCCGCTGGCGCGGGACTCGCTGTTCCGGCTCGCCTCGGTCACCAAGCCCGTCACCGCCGCCGCGCTGCTGATGCTCGTCGACGAGGGAAGGGTCGGGCCGGACGACCCGGTCGCACGGTGGCTTCCCGAGCTGGCCGAACCGATGGTGGTGCGGACGCCCGGGTCTCCGGTGGACGACCTGGTACCGGCCGCGCGGCCGATCACCGTGGAGGACGTGCTCAGTTCCCGGTGCGGGTGGGGATTCCCGCCGGACTTCTCGCTGCCCGCCGTGGCCCCGCTGTTCGAGTTGCAGCGCGGCGGGTTCGCCCCGCACGCGGTGCCCGCCATGGACGAGCTGCTGGCCGAACTCGCCGGGGTACCGCTCCTCCACCAGCCCGGTGACGCCTGGCTCTACAACACCTCCTCCGATCTTCAGGGCGCCCTGATCGCACGGGCGACGGGCCGGACACTGCCGGACTTCCTGGCCGAGCGGATCTTCGAGCCTCTGGGCATGACGGACACGGGCTTCTCGGTACCGGAACGGGGCCTGCACCGGCTGCCCACCGCCTACCAGCCCGACGCCGACGGCACCTTGAAGGTGGCCGAAACATTCAACGACGGCTGGGACCGGCTCCCCGCCTTCCCCTCCGGCGCCGGCGGCCTGGTCTCCACGGCCGACGACTACCTGGCCTTCGCACGCATGCTGCTGGCCGGGGGCGAGGCGGGCGGTGGCCGCAGGCTGCTCTCGCCGGAGTCCGTGACCCGGATGACCAGCGACCAGCTCACCCCGGCCCAGCGGAAGAGCAGCTCGCTCTTCCTGGAGGGCCAGGGCTGGGGCTACGGCGGCTCGGTCGACATCGAACGCACCGAACCGTGGCACGTGCCCGGCCGTTACGGCTGGGTCGGCGGCACCGGCACCGCGGCCCATCTGGTCCCGGCCACCGGCAAGGTGACCGTTCTGCTCACCCAGGTGGCCATGACAGGCCCGACCGCGCCCGCGGTGGTGCGGGACTTCTGGCGGGTCACGGCCTGACCGGAATCACGGCCCGCCGCTGGTCACCCTGACGCTGGTCACGGCCTGACGCTGGTCACGGCCTGATGAGGCTCACGGCCTGGCGGGAGCGCCCAGTCCGCGTATCAGCAGGTCCACGATCACCTTGAAGTCCTCCTCGATACCGGGCTGCTGCCATTCGCGCGCGTAACAGGGGTCGTGGAAGCGGGCGGTGGCCTGGAAGACGGCGCGGGCCTCGGCGACCGGGTCGGTCGCGCGGAAGGTGCCGGACCCGGCTCCGTCCTCGATGATCCGGGTGAGCTGGGCGGTGAGGTCGGTGATGTGCTCGCTGACCGCCTGCCCGCTCTCCTCGGCCAGCACGCTGTAGGTGGCGAACAGCTCGGGATCGTCACCCGCCTTGTGCCGCTTGGCCTCGAACAGGGTGGAGAGCCAGTCCCGCAGCCTCCCCTCGACCGGGGTCTCCTCGCCTGCGATGAGCGCGAGCCGCTGGGAGGTGCGGTCCAGCCAGCGCTTGGTGACCGCCTCGCGCAGCGCCGCCTTGGTACGGAAGTGGCGGTAGACGCTGCCGTGGCTGACGCCCAGGGCGCGGGCCACGTCGACCACGGTGGCCTTGGCCGGGCCGTGGCGGCGCAGCACCTCCTCGGTCGCTTCGAGGATGCGCTCGGCGGTCAGGGTCTCGGTCGCTGCCATGCCTAGACCGTACCCGGCGCGCCGGTCACCGTTTCCGGCTCATCGCTCGCTGTCCAGCATGGCCATCTGCGCCGGGGCGTACCGCTCGCCCGCGACCGCGTCGGCCGGGACGGCTTCCTCGATGGCGGCGAGGTCGGCCTGGTCCAGGGTGACGTCGAGCGCGCCCAGCGCCTCGGACAGCCGCTCGCGGGTGCGGGACCCGACGACCGGAACGATGTCGGAGCCCTGGGCGAGCACCCAGGCGATGGCGATCTGGGCGACCGTGGCCCCCTTCTGCTCGGCGATCTTGCGGAGGGAGTCCACCAGGGTCAGGTTGTGCCGGAAGTTGTCGCCCTGGAAGCGGGGCGAGTGGGCGCGGAAGTCCGAGACCGCGAAGTCACGGTCGGCGGCGATGTGCTGGGAGAGCAGGCCGCGGGAGAGCACGCCGTACGCGGTGACGCCGATGCCCAGCTCCCGCAGCGTGGGCAGGATCTCCCGCTCGATGCCGCGCGAGATCAGCGCGTACTCGATCTGGAGGTCGGCGATGGGGGCGGTGGCGGCGGCCCGGCGGATGGTCTCGGGGCCGACCTCGCTGAGGCCGATGTGCCGCACCCAGCCCTTCTCGACCAGCTCGGCGACGGCGCCGACGGTCTCCTCGATCGGGACGTCCGGGTCGAGGCGGGAGGGGCGGTAGATGTCGATGTGGTCCACGCCGAGGCGCTGGAGGGAGTAGGCGGCGAAGGTCTTCACCGCGGCGGGCCGGCCGTCGAAGCCCAGCCAGGCGCCGTCCGGGTCGCGCAGGGCGCCGAACTTCACGCTGAGCACCGCGTTGTCGCGCGAGGCGGCGGGGGCGGTGCGCAGGGCCTCACCGACGAGGAGTTCGTTGTGGCCCATGGCGTAGAAGTCGCCGGTGTCGAGGAGGGTGACGCCCGCTTCCAGGGCGGCGTGGACGGTGCGGACGGCTTCGGGGCGGTCCGCCTCTCCGTACATCCCCGACATGCCCATGCAGCCGAGGCCGAGGGCGGAGACACGGGGGCCGGTGGTTCCGAGAGTGCGCGTTGTCATCGTCATGCGTCCAGCCTGGCATGACGAATGACAGAATTCAATATCTGTCAGCTGTTATTTGTCATCGGATTCTGGGCAGACACCCTCCGGGCACGAAGAAGCCCACCCTCCGGCCCGGAGGAACCGGACTGGAGGGTGGGCGGAAATGCGAAGGTCAGGCGCCGATCAGGCGAGCGGCGAGGTAGCCCTCGATCTGGTCGAGGGAAACCCGCTCCTGCTTCATGGTGTCGCGCTCGCGCACGGTCACCGCGTTGTCCTCGAGCGTGTCGAAGTCGACGGTCACGCAGAACGGGGTGCCGATCTCGTCCTGACGGCGGTAGCGGCGGCCGATGGCGCCGGCGTCGTCGAAGTCGATGTTCCAGTTCTGGCGCAGCGCCTGGGCGAGACCCTTGGCCTTCGGGGACAGCTCCGGGTTGCGGGAGAGCGGGAGCACCGCGACCTTGACCGGGGCCAGGCGGTGGTCGAGGCGCAGCACGACGCGCTTCTCCATCTTGCCCTTGGCGTTGGGCGCCTCGTCCTCGGTGTAGGCGTCGAGGAGGAAGGCCAGCATGGTGCGGCCGACACCGGCGGCGGGCTCGATGACGTAGGGGGTCCAGCGCTCGCCGGCCTCCTGGTCGAAGTAGGAGAGGTCCTGGCCGGACGCCTTGGCGTGGGCGCCGAGGTCGTAGTCGGTCCGGTTGGCGACACCCTCCAGCTCGCCCCACTCCGAGCCGCCGAACGAGAAGCGGTACTCGATGTCGGCGGTGCGCTTGGAGTAGTGGGAGAGCTTCTCCTTCGGGTGCTCGAACCAGCGCATGTTCTCCTCGCGCAGGCCGAGACCCGTGTACCAGTTCCAGCGCTGCTGCATCCAGTACTCCTGCCACTCCTCGTCCTCACCCGGCTTGACGAAGAACTCCATCTCCATCTGCTCGAACTCGCGGGTCCGGAAGATGAAGTTGCCGGGAGTGATCTCGTTGCGGAAGGACTTGCCCATCTGGGCGATGCCGAAGGGCGGCTTGCGGCGCGAAGTGGTCTGCACCTGGGCGAAGTTGGTGAAGATGCCCTGGGCGGTCTCGGGACGCAGGTAGGCGACGGAGCCGGAGTCCTGGGTCGGGCCGAGGTGGGTGGAGAGCAGACCGGAGAACTGCTTGGGCTCGGTGAAGGTGCCCTTGTTGCCGCAGTTCGGGCAGTTGAGGTCGGTCAGGCCGTTCGCGGGAGCGTGGCCCTTCTTCTCCTCGTACGCCTCTTCCAGGTGGTCCGCACGGAACCGCTTGTGGCACGAGGTGCACTCGGTCAGCGGGTCCGTGAAGGTGGCGACGTGACCGGAGGCGACCCAGACCTCGGGGGCCAGGATGACGGACGAGTCGATACCGACCACGTCCTCGCGCGACGTCACCATGTAGCGCCACCACTGGCGCTTGATGTTCTCCTTGAGCTCGACACCCAGCGGTCCGTAGTCCCAGGCGGCACGCTGTCCGCCGTAGATCTCACTGCAGGGGAAAACGAAGCCACGGCGCTTGCTCAGGCTGACGATGGTGTCGATCTTGTCGGCGGCCACGGTGCTCTCTTCATTACGACGACGGGCGTTGAAGCGAGATGCTTCCAGCGAATGATTCAGGTTACCGGCGCATGCTCCCCCTCGGCCAAATCGGCCCCCGCCGACCCCCCTCCCGAAGCCGCCGAAGCCCACCCGAACCCTCACCAAGCCCACCGGGTGAATTCGCGCGACCGGGTCCGCACACATGGCCGCACCCTCAGCTTGTTGACAATCGTTTCCAACTTTGTTGAAAATGAGTGTCATGAACGTACGACGACGCCTCATATCCGGGTCCGCGATAGCGGCCGTCACCGCGCTGGGCCTGGGCACGCTGTCCGCCTGCTCGGTCACCAGCGCCGCCGCCGGGGGCACGGGGAAGTTCGACGTCGTCACCTCGTTCTATCCGATGGCCTTCCTCGCCGAGCGGATCGGCGGGGACCACGTGCACGTGAGCACCCTCACCTCCCCCGGCCAGGAGCCGCACGACCTGGAGATCAGCCCGCGCCAGATAGCCGCGATGGAGGACTCCGACGCGGTCCTCTACCTGAAGGGCCTCCAGCCCTCCGTCGACCAGGCCGTGGCCCAGTCCCCGGTGCGGACGAAGATCGACGCGACCGCGCTGACCACCCTGGAGCAGCACGGCACCGAGGTCGGCGGCCACGCGGCCGGGCACGAGGAGGAGCACGAGGGCCACTCCCACGAGAGCGAGGACGGCAAGGACCCGCACATCTGGCTGGACCCGGTGCGGTACGCCGAGGTCGCCGAGGGCGTCGGCCGGGCCTTCGAGAAGGCCGACCCCAAGCACGCGGCCGACTACCGGAAGAACACCGCGGCCCTGGTGAAGCAGCTGGACGAGCTGAACACCGACTTCCGCAACGGCCTGGCGCACACCCGGTCCAAGGTCTTCATCACGACCCACGCCGCCTTCGGCTACCTCGCCGAGCGCTACGGCCTCACCGAGGAGGCGATCAGCGGCCTCGACCCCGAGTCCGAGCCGAGCGCGGCCCGGGTCAAGGACCTCCAGAAGATGGCCAGGGCCGACCGGGTCTCCACCGTCTTCTACGAGACGCTGGTCAGCGACAAGACGGCGAAGACGGTCGCCGGGGACGCGGGCCTGAAGACCGACGTGCTCGATCCGATCGAGGGCATCACGGCGCACTCGCGCGGCAAGGACTACCTCGCCGTCCAGCGTGCCAACCTCAAGGCCCTCCAGAACGCCCTGGGGGCCGAATGAACACCGCCGGAGAAGAGACGACGGCACCCGTGCTCGCCCTGCGGGACGTACGGGCGGAGCTGGGCGGGCGGCCGGTGCTACGCGGCATCGACCTGAGCGTGCGCACCGGCGAGGTCGTCGCGCTGCTGGGCGCCAACGGCTCCGGCAAGTCCACGGCCGTGCGCACCGCCATCGGCCAGGTGCCCGCCACCTCGGGCGCCGTCGAGCTGTTCGGCACGCCTCTGCGTTCCTTCCGCTCCTGGGCCCGCGTCGGCTACGTGCCCCAGCGCACCTCCGCCGCCGGGGGCGTCCCGGCCACGGTCTCGGAGATCGTGTCCTCGGGCCGGCTGGCCCGCACCCGCTTCGGCCTCTTCCGCAGGACGGACCGCGAGGCCGTGGAGCGGGCGCTGGAGCTGGTCGGCATGGCGGACCGCGCCAAGGACTCGGTGACCGCGCTCTCCGGCGGCCAGCACCAGCGGGTGCTGATCGCCCGCGCGCTGGTCTCCGAGCCCGAACTGCTGATCATGGACGAGCCGATGGCGGGCGTCGACCTCGCCAGCCAGGAGGTGCTGGCCGCGACCCTGCGCGATCAGGTGGCGGCCGGGGCGACGGTCCTGCTGGTGCTGCACGAACTGGGCCCGCTGGAGCCGCTGATCGACCGCGCGGTCGTCCTGCGCGACGGCTGCGTGCTGCACGACGGCCCCCCGCCGAAGGCCGTCGGCCAGCACGCCCTGCCCGGCCACGACCACGTGCACCCGCACGAGAGCGCCGAACCGATCCGGACGGGACTGCTGAGCTGATGGACTTCCTGAACTACGCCTTCATGCAGCGGGCGCTGCTCGCGGCCGTCCTGGTCGGCGTGATCGCCCCCGCGATCGGCATCTACCTCGTCCAGCGCCGCCAGCCCCTGATGGGCGACGGCATCGGGCACGTGGCGATGACCGGCGTCGGCCTCGGCTTCCTGCTGCACTCCTCCCCGGTGTGGATGGCGACGCTCGTCTCCGTGGCCGGCTCGGTGCTGATGGAGCTGATCCGCTGGTACGGCAGGACGCGCGGCGACATAGCCCTCGCGATGCTGTTCTACGGCGGCATGGCGGGCGGTGTGCTCTTCGTGAACCTCGCCCCCGGCGGCTCCAACGCCAACCTCACCTCGTACCTGTTCGGTTCGCTGTCCACGGTGGCGCCGTCCGACGTGACCGCGATCATCGTGCTCGGCGCCTGTGTGGTCGCCGTGACGTTGGGCCTCAGGCGCCAGTTGTTCGCGGTCAGCCAGGACGAGGAGTTCGCGCGGGTCACCGGTCTGCCGGTGCGGGCGCTGAACCTGCTCGTCGCGGTCACCGCGGCGGTCACGGTCACCGTGGCGATGCGGGTGGTCGGCCTGATCCTCGTCTCGGCGCTCATGGTCGTCCCCGTCGCCGCGGCCCAGCAGCTCACGCGCAGCTTCGCGGCGACGTTCGCCATCGCGGTCGCGCTCGGTGTGACGGTGTCCATCGGCGGCACGATCACGTCGTTCTACCAGGACGTCCCTCCCGGCGCGACGATCGTCCTGCTCACCATCGCCGCGTTCGCGGTGATGGCCGCGCTGGCGGCCCCGCTGGCCAGGCGGCGCGCCCGGAGGTCACGCCCCGCGGCCGACCCGGTGGAGTGCGCCATCCCGGCCGCCCGCCCGGCCGGGGACGAGGTGGGTGTCTGACCCCCGGAAGTCAGGGCCGGCCGTGCGCCGGGCCGCCCCGCGGACCCGCCGGGGGCGGCCTCGGCGTCTGACCCGAGGGGGTCGGGGCTGGCACAATGACCCGGGTCAGAGGCGCAGACATGAGGAGGCACCCGGTGACGACCGCTGGACCGCCCGTGAAGGGCCGCGCGACCAAGCAGCGCGCGGCGGTGGCGGCGGCCCTCGACGAGGTCGACGAGTTCCGCAGCGCGCAGGATCTCCACGACATGCTCAAGCACAAGGGCGACTCGGTCGGGCTCACCACCGTCTACCGCACCCTCCAGTCCCTCGCCGAGGCAGGTGAGGTGGACGTCCTGCGCACCTCGGACGGCGAGTCGGTCTACCGCCGCTGCTCGACGGGCGAGCACCACCACCATCTGGTCTGCCGCACCTGCGGCAAGGCGGTCGAGGTGGAGGGTCCGGCCGTGGAGAAGTGGGCCGAGGCGATCGCCTCCGAGCACGGTTTCGTCAACGTGGCCCACACGGTGGAGATCTTCGGCACCTGCGCGGACTGCGCCGGCTGCGCGGAGGCCACCGGCTGATCCGGGCCGTAGAAGCAGGAACGCACGACAGGAACGCCCCCGCCTCGACGGCGGGGGCGTTCCTCGTACTCGGCGACAGCCCCGGCGGCGACGGTGTCGCGCCAAGGCAGGGAGGGGCGGCTACGCCTCCGGGTCGCCCTTCATCGCCGCCTCCATGGCCAGCAGCTCCTCGTTGGGCACCGCACCGCCGAAGCGCCGGTCCCGCGAGGCGAATTCGACGCACGCCCGCCACAGGTCCCGGCGGTCGAAGTCGGGCCACAGGACGTCCTGGAAGACCATCTCGGCGTAGGCGCTCTGCCACAACAGGTAGTTGGAGGTGCGCTGTTCGCCGCTGGGCCGCAGGAAGAGGTCGACGTCGGGCATGTCGGAGTAGTACAGGTACTTCTGGACCGTCTTCTCCGTGACCTTGGACGGGTCCAGCCGGCCCGCCTTCACGTCCTCGGCGATAGCCTGCGCGGCGTCGGCGATCTCGGCGCGGCCGCCGTAGTTCATGCAGAAGTAGAGAGTCAGGCGGTCGTTGTCCTTCGTCTGCTCCTGCGCGATCTGGAGTTCCTTCGCGACCGACTTCCACAGCTTGGGCATGCGCCCGACCCAGCGCACCCGGATGCCCAGCGCGTCGAGCTGGTCGCGGGTCTTGCGGATGAAGTCGCGGTTGAAGTTCATCAGGAAGCGGACCTCGTCGGGCGACCGCTTCCAGTTCTCGGTGGAGAAGGCGTAGAGCGAGATGTTGCGGACGCCCGCCTCGATCGCCCCCTGGAGCACGTCGAGCACCTGCTCGGCGCCCACCTTGTGCCCCTCGGTACGCGGCAGCCCCCGCTCCTTCGCCCAGCGCCCGTTGCCGTCCATGACGATCGCCACGTGCTCGGGGATCAGCTCACCGGGAAGCTTCGGCGCGCGGGCGCCGGACGGGTGCGGGTCCGGTGCCTGGTACTCCCGGCGCCGGCCCCCCAGAAATCCGCGTACGTCCATGCTTCTCGTCTCCTCAGCCGTGCTTGCTGCTTACTTCTCTACGTACCGCAGGGAACGCAGGCCGCGCTCCAGATGCCAGTGCAGGTAGGCGGACACCAGGCCGCTCCCCTCGCGGACGTGCCGCGCCTCGGCCGCGTCCGCGGTCTCCCAGTCTCCCGTAAGCAGCGCGCCCAGCAGCATCAGGGTCTGCGGTGAGGGGACCACACTGCCCGGCACCCGGCAGTCGGCGCACACCGAGCCGCCGGATGCGACCGAGAAGAACCGGTTCGGTCCCGGCATGCCGCACCGCGCGCAGTCGCCGAAGGTCGGCGCGTAGCCGTTGACCGCGAGCGAGCGCAGCAGGAACGCGTCGAGCACGAGGTTCGGGGCGTGCTCCCCGCGCGCGAGCGTGCGCAGGCCGCCGACCAGCAGCAGGTACTGCTGCACGGCGGGCTCGCCCTCGTGGTCGGTGAACCGCTCGGCCGTCTCCAGCATGGCCGTCCCGGCGGTGTAACGGGAGTAGTCGGTGACGATGCCGCCCCCGTACGGCGCGATCGTCTCGCTCTGGGTGCACAGCGGCAGCCCCCGCCCGACCAGCTCACTGCCCCGCGCGAAGAACTGCACGTCGACGTGGGAGAACGGCTCCAGCCGGGCCCCGAACTTCGACTTCGTGCGCCGCACACCGCGCGCCACGGCCCGCACCCGGCCGTGGCCACGGGTGAGCAGGGTGATGATCCGGTCCGCCTCGCCCAGCTTCTGGGTGCGCAGCACGATGCCGTCGTCGCGGAACAGACTCATGCCGTCCATTCTCGCCCACGCCCACGACGGCCGGGCCCCGCATCGGCTCACCCGCCCCCGGCTGTGACCGGCCCCACGCCCGTCAGGGCACCTCGCCCCGGCTGCGCGCGTTGGCGTACGCCGTCGCCGCGCTGATCCGCTCCGCGGGGGTCGCCGCGCGCAGCCGGTCCGGCGGCACGTCCCACTCCCGGCCGCCACCGAGCGGTCTGAGCTGTACGTACGGCCCCTGGTGCCCCATGACGACCCCCACTCTGTCCGTGCCGCTGTCCCACGCGTACGAGCCCAGCGGCGGCCTTCCCGCGCTCACCGCAGGGCCGCTGCGAGCATCGTGGCCGTCTCCACGGAGCACCGTCCCAGCTCCACCAGCGGGATCGGGGCCTCGCAGGCCAGCGAGACGGGATCGAGCCCGAGCGAGGGCAGCTTGATCCCGGCCTTCTCCAGTGCGGTCCGCAACTCCTCGAGGGTTCGCTCCGCTTCCTCGACCCGGTCCGCCGAATCCTGTGTGTTCACTGTCCGCATCACTTCCCTGCCGTCACGCTCTTCACGCTTCGTGTCCTCACGGTGACGCTCCACAACTAGACTCCGGAAGGGGCCTCGGCCCTACAAGCGCGTGGCAGTACGAGGGGGTCGGCAGTGGCCAACGGTTCACGTCAGGCGGTCTGGGAGTTCTTCGGCACGGAGCTGAAACGGCGCAGGGAGGACGCGGGGCTGACCCAGGCGGAGCTGGGGACGAGGGTCTTCGTCTCCGGGGGTTACATCGGCCAGTTCGAACAGGCCATCCGCAAGCCCCAGTTGGACGTCGCCCAGCGCATCGACCAAGTCCTGCGGACGGACGGCATGTTCGAGCGGCTGTGCAGGAAGCTGATCGATGATCCGAGGTATGCGGAGTATTTCGCGCAGGTGGTGGAGCTTGAGCAGTTGGCGACGACGATCTGCGAGTTCGAGCCGACTGTCCTGCCGGGACTTCTGCAGACAATGAGCTATGCCCGCGCGCTCATCCTGGCGACGCATCCCTTTGCGGCCGAAGAGTTCATCGCCGACCGGGCGGCCGCCCGAGTGGAGCGCTCCGCCATCCTCAAGGAGGCTGCGCGCCCCATGTATTGGGCGGTCGTGCACGAGGGAGCGCTCCGCACCGCCGTCGGCGGAGCAGCGGTCGCGGCAGAAGCGCTGGACCACCTCGCGGCGCTGTCCCGGCAGCGAAGGGTGCTTCTGCAGGTCTTCCCGTTCGCCGCAGGCGCCCCAGCCAACAACGGCTCGCTGCGGCTGATGGAGTTCGACGACGCGCCGCTCGTCGCCTATACAGAGACCTCGTTTTCCGGCACTTTGATCGACGATCCGGCCGTGGTGAAGCGGGCCCAGCGCGCATACGATCTCATCAGGGGCGCCGCGCTGTCGCCGGAGGCATCCCTGGCCCTGATCGAATCGGCGGCTGAGGACCACAGACGATGCGCGAGTACGACCTGAGCAATGCCCGCTGGCACAGGAGCACTTACAGCAACGGCGACGGCGGAAACTGCCTCGAAACAGCCGACGGAGTCCCCGGCCTCGTCCCCGTCCGCGACAGCAAGCTCGCCGACAGCCCCGTACTGCTCGTGGGCGCCGCCGCCTGGGCCGACTTCCTTGACGCCGTCAGGCACCAGCATCCGCACGCGCACGCCTGCTGGGAGCGCGTGCGCTAGGCCAGGGGCTCGCTCAGCTCGATCGCGCGGAGCGCGGCCGCCAGGGCTTGTTCGTCCCCGACGTCCAGCGCGGTGTCGGTCAGTTTGATGACGTGCTCGTCGCCGTGCGCGCGGGCCCGTTCGAAGACCTCTTCCGGGGTGAGGGTGCCCGGCGGGACGAATGCGATGGGGGCGTCGGGCGCGTACATCGCGGTGACGGCGGCGGACGCCGTCCACGCGGCCCGCAGGCTCGGCACCCACTGCTCTCGCGGGAGCGCGGGCAGGGTGCGCAGCACCGCGTTGGGCGCGGTGGCCGCGTGGACCAGCATCGTCGGCTCGCCGTGGGCGTGGGTGGCGTACCGGTGGGTGGCCGCGCGCACGAGTTCGGTGAGGCGGCCGAGGGCCTCGTCCGGGCCGGTGACGCCGTCCGCCCAGACGGGGAGCCCGGAGACGCGGTCGAGCCGGGCGGGGAAGCTGCCCTCCTGCGCGTCGATGGGCGGCACGGCGTCCAGCGCGGCGGCCGCGCTGTCGGCGCCGGGCAGGAGCGTGACTCCGGTGACGGGGTGGTGCCGGGCGGCCCAGTAGCCGAGCCCGTGCGCGAGCTCGTCCACCCGTGGTCCGGTGACCTCGTCGCCGGCGAGCAGGGTCCGTACGGCGTGCCCGACCCGGATCACCGGGTGCGCCGAGCCGCCGTACATGCCGGGCAGCAGCCGGGGCCACCACTCGGCGAGCACCTCCCGCCAGGGCCGCTCGGCGACCTCCCGGCGGAAGTGGTCGATCCAGTCGGCGGCCCGTCGCGGGTCGCCCAGCGCGGCGGTCCAGTCGGCGGCGGTCACGCGCTCGACCCCGGTGGGGAACTCCTCCAGCTTGTCCGCGTACAGGTCCAGCCACCGGTGCACCGACCGCGACTGCCCCCGCGCGGCGAGCGCCTCCACGGCCATCGGCGCGTGGTTGGTGAGCCGCCCCATCCGCTCCGGCCCCGATACGTGCAGCCGCTCCAGCGCTTCGTCGAGAATGCCTGTCGTATCCATGGCGGGACGGTAGAGCGGCCCTGGGGAGCTGCGTAACGGCCGGAAGACCTAGTCCCGGTCCTAGGCCCCGCGAGACCCGCGAGCCTCCCTCAGGACGGCGTCCGCGCCGTGGTCAGCACGCGTTCCACCGCCTCGGCCGGGAGCAGCAGGGACTCGCCGATCTCGGTGAGGGCGGTGTGTTCCGCGGGGGTGTAGGGGCCGTCCGCCAGGGCGATGAGGGCCGCGTCCAGGAGGACGGTCTCGCGGCCCGCCGTCGCCAGGTGGGGGGTGAGCGCGGTCAGAGGGCCGCGGGGGTCGGCGGCGTCCGCCGTCATGGCGAGACGTTCCGCCGCGTCCGCCTCGCAGCCCGCCGCGCGGAGGGTGGCCGCCGCCGTCTCCTGCGCGGCCCGCGAGCCCGTGCCGCCGGCCGCGAGCACCGAGACGGCGGCCTCCTGGACCGCCTCACGGAGCAGGACGGACAGGCGCCGGGTGGTGGGCGGGTCGAGGGTGTCGAGGCCGAAGCGGTGCAGGCAGGAGGCGCATTCCACGACCGGCTCGGCCGCACCGCGCGCGAGGACGGGCACCCCGAGCAGGGTGAGGCGCCTGCGGCCGGCCAGGCGCTGGTAGTTGCGGTCGCCGCCGCAGCCCGGGCAGAAGAACTCCCCGTCGCCCTGCGGCGTCCAGGCGGTGCGAGTGCCCAGGATGCGCCGGACGAACCCGTCGGCTCGGCCGTCTCGTCCCCGTACTGGCAGCACGTCGCACCTCCGCACGTAACCACGCGGCAACATCGCCGCGCTGGCGTGATGTTAGCCACATCACGGAGCCCGAGTCAGCACCCCGTACGAGACCGGTCCGTGACCTGGGGCGTTCCCCGGCCGGAAGACGACGGTGCCCCGGCCGCCGTATACAGCGGCCGGGGCACCGAAGGGGCCGGTCAGCGCGGCGTCAGCGGGTCGCGCGGTTCACCGCCGACACCACCGCCTTGAGTGACGCACGTGTCGTGTTCGCGTCGATGCCGATACCCCACAGGACCTTGTCGCCGATCGCGCACTCGATGTAGGAGGCGGCCTGCGCGGACGCGCCCTCGCTCATCGTGTGCTCCTGGTAGTCCAGCAGGCGTACGTCCACGCCCACGGACTGGAGGGCGTCGAAGAAGGCCGAGATCGGGCCGTTGCCCGAGCCGGTCAGGACGGTGTCCACGCCGTCCACCGTCGCCTCGACCGTCAGCGTGTCCACGCCGTCCGTGTCGGTGGTCGACTGGCCCGTACGGACCTGGACGCGGCCCCAGGGGTTCTCCGGGTTCGGCAGGTACTCGTCCTGGAAGGCGGCCCAGATGGCGCGGGGGGTGATCTCGCCGCCCTCGGCGTCCGTCTTGGCCTGGATGATCCTCGAGAACTCGATCTGCATCCGGCGCGGCAGTTCCAGCTTGTGGTCGTTCTTCAGGACGTAGGAGATCCCGCCCTTGCCGGACTGCGAGTTGACCCGGATCACGGCCTCGTAGGAGCGGCCGACGTCCTTGGGGTCGATGGGCAGGTACGGCACCGCCCACTCCAGCTCGCCCACGCCGACGCCCCGCGCGGCCGCGTCGGCCTCCATCGCGTCGAAGCCCTTCTTGATGGCGTCCTGGTGGGAGCCGGAGAAGGACGTGTAGACCAGGTCGCCCACGTACGGGTGGCGCGGGTGGACCTCCATCTGGTTGCAGTACTCCCACACGCGACGGATCTCGTCGATGTCGGAGAAGTCGATCTGCGGGTCGACGCCCTGCGAGAACAGGTTCATGCCCAGCGTGACCAGGTCGACGTTGCCGGTGCGCTCGCCCTGCCCGAACAGGCAGCCCTCGACGCGGTCGGCGCCGGCCATCACGGCCAGTTCGGCGGCGGCCACGGCCGTGCCCCGGTCGTTGTGCGGGTGCACGGACAGGACCACGTGCTCGCGGCGCGAGAGGTTGCGGTGCATCCACTCGAAGCGGTCGGCGTGCGTGGAGGGGGTGGAGCGCTCCACGGTGGCGGGCAGGTTGAGGATGATCTCGCGGCCCGGACCGGGCTGGTAGACGTCCATCACCGCCTCGCAGACCTCCAGCGCGAAGTCCAGCTCGGTGTCGGTGAAGATCTCCGGGCTGTACTGGTAGCCGAACTCGGTCTCGGGGCCCAGCAGCTTCTCGGCGTACTCCACGACCAGGCGGGTGCCGTCGACGGCGATCTGCTTGATGTCGTCCTTGGAGCCCCGGAAGACCACCCGGCGGAAGACCGGCGCGGTGGCGTTGTACAGGTGGACGGTGGCGCGGCGGGCGCCCTGCAGGGACTCCACGGTCCGCTCGATCAGGTCCTCGCGGGCCTGGGTGAGGACGGAGATGGTCACGTCCTCGGGGATCGCGCCCTCCTCCTCGATGATGGAGCGCACGAAGTCGAAGTCGGTCTGGCCGGAGGCGGGGAAGCCGACCTCGATCTCCTTGTAGCCCATCTTCACCAGCTGGTCGAACATACGCCGCTTGCGCTCGGGCGACATGGGGTCGATCAGGGCCTGGTTGCCGTCGCGCAGGTCGGTGGAGAGCCAGCGGGGGGCGGCGGTGACACGCTTGCCGGGCCAGGTGCGGTCCGGGATGTCGACCTGCTCGTACTGGCCGTAGCGCTGGAACGGCATGGGGCTGGGCTGCTGGCGGTTCGCCATGATCGCGTGGGCTCCTCGGAAAGGTCCGGACGGACGGCCGACGACGCAACGCCAGAGCACCGCGGGGAGGGGGTCGGCCTTGTCTACAGGCCCTCGCCGCGGCAGCTAAGGAGAAGCAGCCCGAAACGCATGATGCTCCGCAGCCTATCCGAGCTTCCATGGACGCGCGGGGCCGTATCAGCATGCGGAACCGGAGGTGGGCGGGACGGGTCCGGGGCAGGTCCGGGGCGGGTCAGGGAGGGAGGCGGGCGGGCGCCGGGGGGACGGCGAGGTCCGGCATCGAGGGTCCATACCATCCGGTGACAGGGAGTGACGAGAGATATCACCGCATTTCACCAATCACGGTTACTACTAGTGACTTTGGCATCGCACAGTGCGAGCATTTTGGGTATGACGACCAACGGGGGCTCCGAGCCCGTCTTCTGCACGATCGTGCCGCCGCACGTCCTCGACAAGCTCGCCCGCGACGCGGACCCGGCGCTGTCCGGTCCGGCCCGCCGCTCCCTGGAGCGGGACGCCTTCGAGCGCACCCGCCGCCGGCTGACCACCGTGATCGGCGCCCGGGCGGCCGCCGCCGTGGCCGAGGGTGACCAGCCGGACCGCACCATCTACGACGCCGAGCACACCCAGGACCTGCCCGGCACGAAGGTCCGCGAGGAGGGCTCCGAGCCGGGCGGCGACGCCACCGTCAACCGCGCCTACGCGGGCCTCGGCGCCACCTTCGAGCTGTATCTGAAGGTGTACGGCCGCCGCTCCATCGACGACCAGGGCCTCCCGCTCCAGGCCACGGTCCACTTCGACAAGGACTACGACAACGCCTTCTGGAACGGCGAGCAGATGGTGTTCGGCGACGGGGACGGCGAGATCTTCCTCGACTTCACCATCCCGGTCGACGTCATCGGCCACGAGCTGACCCACGGCGTCACCCAGTACACCGCGAACCTCGCGTACTTCGGCCAGTCCGGCGCGCTCAACGAATCGCTCTCCGACGTCTTCGGCTCGCTGATCAAGCAGTACACGCTGCGCCAGACCGCCGCCGACGCGGACTGGCTGATCGGCGCCGGCCTGCTCGCGCCCCGCGTCCAGGGCCAGGCGCTGCGCTCGATGAAGGCGCCGGGCACCGCCTACGACGACGACGTGCTCGGCAAGGACCCCCAGCCCGCCGACATGGAGCACTACGTCCACACCGGCCGGGACAACGGCGGCGTCCACATCAACTCCGGCATCCCGAACCACGCCTTCTACATCGCGGCCACCGCGATCGGCGGCTACGCCTGGGAGAAGACCGGGCAGATCTGGTACGACGTGCTGACCGGCGGCAAGCTGAAGGAGGACGCCCAGTTCGCCGACTTCGCCACCCTGACCGTGAAGGCGGCCCGTGAGCGGTACGGCGCGGGCGCCGAGCTCCAGGCTGTGGAGAAGGCGTGGGAGGAAGTGGGGGTGCAGACGCTGTAGCCGCCGGTACCGGACACTGGGGCCATGCGTATCCAAGTACGGCGCACCGGCGGCTTCGCGGGCATCCAGCGGGAGGCCGAGGTCGACACCTCGGGGCGCGCCGACGCCCAGGAGTGGCGCGCCCTGGCCGACCGCGCCCTGGCCGCCGCACCGGACGCCCCCGCCGCGGGCGTCCCGGACGGCTTCCACTACGAGATCACGGTGGACGGCCGCACCGTCCACACCGCGGACCCCCGACTGACCGAAGCACAGAGGGAGTTGGTGTCGCGGGTGCTGAAGGAGGGTGCCTAGCCGGGTGGTTGACTTCGCGGGGGCGGGTGCGGATGATCCCGCCCATGGTGACGGACGCGCACGGCCCGATCCCCCGCTTCCCCGACGGCTTCCTGTGGGGGGTGTCGACCTCCGCGCACCAGATCGAGGGCGCCGCCGGCCTGCGGGAGCCCTCGGTGTGGGACGTGTTCACGGCCGAGCCGGGCCGGGTGAAGGACGGTTCCACGGCCGCCGTGGCCTGCGACCACTACCACCGCTACCCGGAGGACGTCGCCCTGCTGGCCGGCCTGGGCGTGGACGCGTACCGCTTCTCGGTCTCCTGGCCGCGCGTGAACTCCCCCGGCGGACTCGGCTTCTACGACCGGCTGGTGGACGCACTGTGCGAGGCGGGCGTGACGCCGGTGCCGACGCTCTTCCACTGGGATCTGCCGGCCGGGCTCGACTGGCTGGACCGGGACACCGCGTACCGGTTCGCCGATCACGTGTCCCGCGTCGCGGACCGGCTGGGGGACCGCGTACCCCGCTGGATCACGCTCAACGAGCCCGCCGAGCACACCCTGCTGGGCCACGCGCTGGGCACCCACGCCCCCGGCCGCGCCCTGCTCTTCGACGCGCTCCCGGCCGCCCACCACCAGCTCCTCGCGCACGGCCTGGCGGTACGGGCACTGCGCGCGGCCGGGGTGCGTGACATCGGGATCGCCAACTCCCACTCCCCCGTGGAGCCCGCCTCGGCCGACCCGGCCGACGTGGAGGCCGCCGTCTTCTACGACCTGCTCCTCAACCGCCTGTTCGCCGATCCGGTCCTGCTGGGCCAGTACCCGGACGGCACGGCCGCGTTGATGCCGGAGGGCGCCGAGGACGACCTGCGGATCATCGCGGAGCCGCTCGACTGGTACGGGATCAACTACTACGCGCCCGCCCGGGTGGGTGCCCCGGGGGAGACCCCTTCGGAGTTCGGCGGTGTGGCCCTGCCCGCCGGGCTGCCCTTCTCGCTGCGGGAGTTCGAGGGCGTCCCGGTGACCGACTTCGGCTGGCCGGTCGTGCCCGGGGCGCTGACCGGCATGCTCACCGGCATGCGCGACCGCTACGGCGACCGGCTGCCGCCCGTCGTGATCACCGAGAACGGCTGCTCGTACGAGGGACTGGACGACCAGGAGCGGATCGCCTACCTGGACGGCCATGTCCGTGCCCTGCACCGGGCGCTCGCCGAAGGGGTGGACGTGCGGGGCTACTTCGTGTGGTCGCTGCTGGACAACTTCGAGTGGGCCGAGGGCTACGCCCGCCGCTTCGGCCTGGTCCACGTGGACTTCGCCACGCAGCGGCGCACGCCGAAGGCGTCCTACCGCTGGTACCAGGAGTTGCTGCGGGCGCAGCGCTGAGGGGCGGGCTTCAGAAGCCGAGCTTGCGGAGCTGCTTGGGGTCGCGCTGCCAGTCCTTGGCGACCTTCACGTGCAGGTCCAGGAAGACGGGCGTGCCGAGCAGGGCCTCGATCTGCTTGCGGGACTTGATGCCCACGTCCTTCAGCCGCTTGCCCTTGGGGCCGATGATGATGCCCTTCTGGCTGGGCCGCTCGATGTAGACGTTGGCGTGGATGTCGAGCAGGGGCCGGTCGGCCGGGCGGTCCTCGCGCGGGAGCATCTCCTCGACGACGACGGCGATGGAGTGCGGCAGTTCGTCGCGCACGCCCTCCAGCGCGGCCTCGCGGATCAGCTCCGCGATCATGACCTGCTCGGGCTCGTCGGTGAGGTCGCCCTCGGGGTAGAGCGCCGGGCCCTCGGGGAGCAGCGGGACGATCAGGTCGGCCAGCAGGCCCACCTGCTTGTCGCCGACCGCCGACACCGGCACGATCTCGGCCCACTCGAAGCCCAGCTCCTTGCCGAGCTGGTCGATGGCGATGAGCTGCTCGGCGAGGGTCTTGGAGTCGACCAGGTCGGTCTTGGTGACGATGGCGACCTTGGGGGTCTTCTTGATCCCGGCCAGCTCCTTGGCGATGAAGCGGTCGCCGGGGCCGATCTTCTCGTTCGCCGGGAGGCAGAAGCCGATCACGTCGACCTCGGCCCAGGTGGTGCGGACCACGTCGTTCAGCCGCTCGCCGAGCAGGGTGCGCGGCTTGTGCAGGCCGGGGGTGTCGACCAGGATGAGCTGGGCGTCCTCACGGTGCACGATGCCGCGCACGGTGTGCCGGGTGGTCTGCGGCTGGTCGGCGGTGATGGCCACCTTCTGCCCGACCAGAGCGTTCGTGAGGGTGGACTTGCCCGCGTTGGGACGGCCCACGAAACACGCGAAGCCTGCGCGGTGGGCGTTCTCGCCCGACCGCTCGGATGACTGGGTACGAACGCTCATGCCGACCATTCTCCCTGATCCTCGGGCCCGCGCCGCACCGGCGTCGTGAGCGCCCGTCCCACCGGCGCCTCCGGCCGCCCGCGCGGGCCGAAACACCGCGGAAACGCGCCTGTAGGCGACCGGAAACGCGCAGCCGTGAACCTCTGACGAGCCCGCTCCCCCGGACCGCTGGAGACGCCCGTGACCTTCGCCGCCGCGCACGCCGACTCCGGCGACACCGCCTGGCTGCTCGCCGCCACCGCCCTGGTGCTGCTGATGACACCGGGCCTGGCCCTGTTCTACGGCGGCATGGTCCGCGCGAAGAGCGTCCTCAACATGCTGATGATGAGCTTCGTGTCCATCGCTCTGGTCACGGTGGTGTGGCTGGCGGCCGGATACTCCCTCGCCTTCACCGACGACCTCGGCGGCGGCCTGCTGGGCGGGCTGGAGAACGCGGGGATGGCCGGGGTGGGCCCGGCCGCTCTGCACGGCACGGTGCCGACCCTGCTGTTCGCGACCTTCCAGCTCACGTTCGCCATCATCACGGCGGCCCTGATCAGCGGCGCGGTCGCGGACCGGACCCGGTTCGGGGCGTGGCTGGTGCTGGTGCCGGTGTGGACGCTGCTCGTATACGTTCCGGTCACCCACTGGGTGTGGGGGCCGGGCGGGTGGATCGGCGCGAAGCTGGGGGCGCTGGACTTCGCGGGCGGCCTGCCGGTCGAGATCACGTCCGGTGCCTCGGGGCTCGCCCTGTGCCTGGTCCTCGGACCCCGGCTGGGTTTCCGGCGCGACGCCATGCGGCCGCACAGCCTCCCCATGGTCATGCTCGGCACCGGTCTGCTGTGGTTCGGCTGGTTCGGCTTCAACGCGGGGTCCGCGCTCGGCGCGAACGGGCTCGCGGCGGCGGCCTTCCTCAACACCCTCGCCGCCGGCTGCACCGGCCTGCTGGGCTGGCTGCTGGTCGAGCAGAAGCGGGACGGCCACCCCACGACGCTGGGCGCCGCCTCCGGCGCGGTCGCGGGCCTGGTCGCCATCACCCCGTCCTGCGGCACGGTCCCGCTGCTGGGCGCGCTGGCCGTCGGGCTGGCCGCGGGTGTCGTGTGCTCGTACGCGGTGGGCTGGAAGTTCCGGCTGAACTACGACGACTCCCTCGACGTCGTCGGCGTCCACCTGGTCGGCGGAGTGATCGGCACCCTGATGATCGGCCTGTTCGCGGACAAGGTCATGACGGGCGGCCCCGAGGGCCTGCTGTACGGCGGCGGGCTCGCCCTGCTCGGCAAGCAGCTGGTCGCGGTGCTCGCGGTCGCCGGGTACGCCTTCGCGGTGACGTACGGCCTGGGCAGGCTGCTGGACCGCACGATGGGGCTGCGGGCGAGCGAGGACGAGGAGCGCACCGGTCTCGACCTTACGGTGCACGCCGAGACGGCCTACGATCACGGAGTCCTGGGCCATGGCGCCCCCGTCGCCCCCGTCCGGAAGGCCGAGAGCCCCGCATGAAGCTCATCACCGCCGTCGTGAAGCCGTACCGACTGGACGAGGTGAAGTCCGCCCTCCGCGACCTCGGCATCGACGGCCTCACCGTCACCGAGGCCAGCGGCTACGGCCGCCAGCGCGGCCACACCGAGGTCTACCGGGGCGCGGAGTACCAGGTCGACCTGGTCCCCAAGGTCCGCCTCGAACTGGTGGTGGAGGACGCGGCGGCCGAGCAGGCGATCGACGCCATCGTCGAGGCCGCCCGCACGGGCAAGATCGGCGACGGCAAGGTGTGGTCCGTGCCGGTGGAGACGGTGGTGCGGGTGCGGACGGGCGAACGGGGACCGGACGCGCTGTGATGCGACCCGGAAACCGTTCCGGAACGAGGTCCGGGTCTCACGTATGAGCCAGGGCGGAGAGCCGGGAGTCTGGGACGGCCCCTTCTACCGGCTCCATACAGAGCACTTCGAAGCCGCGTTCGTACCGAACGCCGGTGAGGACCTGGAGTCCGTGGACAACGTCGATGTCTTCGTCGACCTTCCGGACGGCTCCCGGTGGAGCGCGACCCTCATCACGCTCGTCCAGGTCGAGCTTGCGATGAAGCGGTGGGCCGCAACCGGGGAAGCCCTGGGCGGCCGCTACTTCCGGGTGCCGGACGGCCTCATCGTCCGCGATGCCGGCATCGGCAACATGATCCGAGTGCTCGTCGGCCTGATCGAGAACGGCGAGTTCACGCAGGTCCTTCGGCAACTCGGCGAATGACGGGCTCAGGCGACTGCGGAAGCCCGGTGCGGAAGCGGCTCCTCAGAGGACGACGGCGCATTCGGCCATAGTGCCTACGCTGGACACTAAGTCACGCTATGTTTCTCGGCCAGGCACTATGAGCGACGAAAGGTGCACCGCCATGCCTCGCCTCAACCCCGCCCACTTGGCCATCGCTGCCGCCCACCTCGACACCGCCAACCAGGTTCGTCGTGACCCGGCCGTCGTCAAGGCGTTCAAGCAGTTCACGCAGGATGGCGCCCGGGCTGTCCGCTCCGGTACCGCGCTGGCACATGAGGTCAAGTCCTCCTGGCTGCGCCACCGCCCGCCGACCAAGGGGACCGGAACCGGTGAATGACTTCAGCGCGGAGGCGATGGGCCTCGTGATCCGTGAGCACCGCCAGGCCCTGAGCCCCCCACTGACTCAGGAGGAGCTGGCCAGGAAGGCCGAATACGGAAGGGGTGGCGCGGTCTCGGTCTCCCGGATCGAGCGCGGGCTCATCAGCCCCGGGGAGCACCGCCTTGCCGCCATCGCCCTCGCCCTCGGGCTCACATCCGAGCAGCTCAGGCAGGAGGCGGCGGACCGGACCAGGTCTCTCGCACGTGAGCGAGGGCGGCGGCCGGTGAAGTTGCGCGACCAGGTCGCGGAGACGAAAAGACGTCACGCCGAGATCAGCGAGAAGGCAGCTCAGCGGTCGAAGATCACCCAAGAGCTCGCGGAAGCCTTCAACGATGTCCATGATGTCGCCCGCGACAAGTTCTTCCTGAGGTTCGTGGAACTGGCCGAGAGCATCGGCGGAGCGCCCGAGCCGATGAGGCCCCACGAAGAACAGACCGAGAGCACCGGCGAGGTGCCCACCGCGAGACGCATCGAGGCCATGTCCGCAGGGATCGCGAACGCGATCCGCGGTGCCGCGGCCGGCGGTGCGGCAGGGGTGGCCGCGGGTGGCGCCGCGGCTTACGGGGCGTTCACCGCCGCCGCGTTGTTCGGGACCGCCTCCACCGGAGCGGCCATCTCGACGCTGTCCGGGGTCGCCGCCACCAACGCGACCCTGGCTCTCCTGGGCGGCGGCACGCTCGCCGCCGGTGGTGCGGGCATGGCGGGCGGCGCGCTCCTGCTCACCGGCATGGTCGCCGCCCCGGCGGCAGCGCTGGCGGCCGCGGGCTTCTACGTCCTGAAGAAGCGCCGGACCAAGGCGGAGGAGGAGCGCCTGCGAACCGAGGTCGAGGACGCGGAGGCGGCTCTGGACCAGTCACAGCAAGGCTTCGACTCGATGGCCGACGTGCTGAGTCGCGCACCGCAGACCATGGAGTACGTCAGCGTCCACGGTACGCACGCCCTGGAGAAGTGGCGGGCGAGTCTGCCACCGGAGCCTCGGGACTGGGCATCACTCGGGCAGGAGGGGCAGGAGCGGTACCAGGAGTTCCTGACCGTGGCGGCGTGCCTCCTCGCCGTGAGCAGCATCAACGTCGGGGCTCTCCTCACGGCGGAGCCCGACAGCCTGCCGGAGATGAACAAGGCCATCGACGAGACGCTGCGATACGCGGACAAGACCATCAGGTCGATCGTCTGAGTCCAGAAATCGTGCACCGGCCGGGCCACAGCGCGGCGTACGTCCCCTCCTGCTCCCGGTGACGTACCGCGCGCTGCGGCAGGCCGCCCTCGCTCTCTCGCGTCAGCCCGCGGAGACGGTCAGCCGGACGACACCGTCCGCCCCGGCGAGGAGTACCGGCGTACCCGTGCCTCCGAGGTCGGCCACAGCAGCCAGGTCCTCCGCCGAAAGAGCCTCCGCCTCGCTGACCACCGCCGCCGCCTCCAGCGACTCCGCGCCGGAGGCCACCGCCATGGCGACGGCCGTGCGCAGGGCGCTCAGCCGGAGCGAGGGGAGCGACACGGACCCGGCGGCGTACGTGCGCCCCGTCGAGTCCCGCACGGCGGCCCCCTCGGGCACCGCGTTCCGCGCTCGCACCGACCGCGCCAGGGTCACGATCTTCCGGTCCTCGGGATCAAGCTCGTTCTCGCTCATGCCCCGAGCATACGAACCCCGTCCGGCGCCCCCGCCAGCCACTCCAGCTTGGCCGCCGTGTCCGCCTCCGGGAGCGGGGTGTGCAGCACGATCAGCAGGTCGGGGCGGGCGGGCACGCGCATCGCGGTGGACTCCACCACCAGCAGCCCGGCCCGCGGATGCATCAGTTCCTTGCGGATCTGCCCCTGGTCCTCGATGTCCCGTTCCGCCCACAGCGCGGTGAACTCCTGACTGGCGGCGCTCACTTCGGCCAGCACCGCCTGGAACCCCTCGTCCTCGGGGTCGGCGGCGCAGGCGGCGCGGAACTGGGCGACGACCGTGCGGGCGTTGGTCTCCCAGCTCAGTGAGCGGCTGCGGAACAGCGGGTCGGTGAAGAAGTCGACCAGGCAGTTGCGGGTGGTGATCCCCTGCCCCATGCCGAAGACCGCGCCCGCCGCGTCGTTGTGCATCACGCAGTTGTAGTAGCGGTCCATGATGTGCGCCGGGTAGGGCATCCAGGTGTCGATCAGCCGGCGCAGCCCGTCGCACATGTCCCGCCGGTCCGGCACGATCTCGGGCGCGGGCGCGTTGAGGCCCGCCAGCAGGTACAGGTGCCGCCGTTCGGCGTCGCTGAGCCGCAGCACCCGCGAGACCGCGTCGAGCACCTGCGGGGAGACGGAGATGTCCCGCCCCTGCTCCAGCCACTGGTACCAGGAGGCGCCCACCCCGGCCAGCACCGCGACCTCCTCGCGGCGCAGCCCCGCCGTGCGGCGCCGGGGTCCGCCGAGCGGCAGCCCGGCCTCCTGCGGGGTGATCCGGGCGCGCCGGGTCATCAGGAACTCCCGCAGTTCGCTGCGGCGTTCACCCCTCGGCGCACTCGCCGTGCCCGCCGTGCTCGCCGTCGCAGCCACGTCCCGGTTCCCCCTCGTCGCCGTGTCTGGTGGTGCCACCACCACCATAAGTTCCGACTCCCCACGTTTCTTCCGGGCATCGGAAGCTCTTTGCCATGGCGATCGACACCCCAGCTCCCGCAACTCCCCCTGCGACCAGGCCGGTCGGGCCCGTCCGGCTGTCCACGCGTGACCGGCTCGTGCTGTTCGTGCTCTGCGCGGCCCAGTTCATGGTCGCCCTCGACTTCTCGGTGCTGAACGTGGCGCTGCCCGATCTGGGTTCGGGCCTCGGCATGAGCCGCGGCGCCCTCCAGTGGGCGGTCACCGCGTTCGCCCTCCCCTCGGGCGGCTTCCTGCTGCTCTTCGGCCGCGTCGGTGACCTCTTCGGCCGCCGCAGGCTGTTCCTCTCCGGGCTCGCCCTGTTCGGCGCGGCCTCGCTGCTGGCGGCCGCGGCCTGGGACCCCGCGTCCTTCCTCACCGGCCGCGCGCTGCAAGGGCTCGGCGCGGCGGCCATCGTGCCGACCGGTATGTCCCTGCTGACGACCACCTTCCCCGAGGGCCCGGCCCGCGACCGCGCGCTCGGCATCTCCGGCACGCTGCTGTCGCTGGGCTTCACCATCGGCATGGTCGCGGGCGGCACGCTGACCGACACCTTCGGCTGGCGCTCCACGATGGCGCTGCTGGCCGTGTTCGCGCTGATCGTGCTGCCCATGGCACCGGGTCTGCTGCCCGAGTCCCGCACCCCGGAGCGCCCCCGGCTGGACGTGCCCGGCGCCGTCACCGTCACCGCCGGACTGCTGTCGCTGATCTACGCGATGTCCACCGCCGCCGGCCACGGCTTCGGCCGGGTCGACGTGCCGGTCGCCCTGGTGGCGGGCCTGGCGCTGCTGACCGCGTTCGCCGTGATCGAGTCCCGCACGTCCGCGCCGCTGGTCTCGCTGCCGATGCTGCGCCGCCGGACGGTGGCGTGGGGCAACCTGGGCGGGCTGGTCACGTTCTCGATGATGTCGGTCGTGGTGTTCGTGCTGACCCTGTACCTCCAGGAGGTGCTGCGCCTGTCGGCGTTCGAGACCGGTCTGGTCTTCGGGGTGCAGGGCGCGCTGTCGGCGGTGGCGGGCGTGCTGGCGCCGAGGGTGATCGGCCGGTTCGGCGCCCGCCGCACGCTGGTCGGCTCGCTGGCCGGACAGGGCCTCCTGGTCGCCGCCCTGCTGCCGCTGGGCACCCGGGGAGGGTCGGTGTGGCTGGCCACGGCGGCGGTGTCCCTGGCGAGCGTGTGCCACCTCGGCGCGATCATCTCGTACGGCCTGACCGTCACCTCGGGTGTGGCGGACGGCGAGCAGGGGCTGGCCACCGGGCTGGTGACCTCCACCCAGCAGGTCGGCCTCACGGTCGGCGTGCCCCTGCTGGGCGTGCTGGCCACCACCGGCGGTGATCTGCTGACCGGGGTCCACACGGTGATCGCGCTGGACGCGGTGATCGTGCTCGGCGCGGCCGCCCTGATCGCCCTCGGGCTGCGCGGGGGCCGGGCCTGATCAGTCCAGGGTCTGGGTGATCGCGCTGCGCGCGGCCGTGTGTTCCACGCGGCCGCGCGCGCCGTTGACCAGCGGCAGATATGGGGCGACGTGCCCGCACTCGACGTCGGCGACGATCGGCACGCCCAGCGGGCCGAGCGCGTCGAGCACGGCCTCGTGCTGGCTCAGGGCCGGGCTGTCGGGGGCCTTGGTGCGGCCGACCAGGATCGCGGCGGCCCGGTCGAAGAACCCGGCGAGCCGCATCCCGTGCAGGTTCCGGCAGATGGTGAACGCGCTGTCCTCGCAGGCCTCCACGTAGACGAGCAGCGGCTCGCCGGGGGCGAAGGACGCGGTGTCCAGGTACGGCGTCCCGGCGAGGGGGGCCAGGATCTCGGTGCAGCCGCCGATCAGCCGGCCGCTCACGTCCACGTCCCCGGTGCCGTCCAGCCGGGTCCAGGTGCCCTCGGTGTCCAGCCTCGGATCGCGGACCCCGGGATGCCCGGCGAAGTCGTCCCAGCCGGCCGAGCGGTACCGGCCGGGCGGGGTCTGGGTGAACGGCTCGCCCTGCGGCGCCTCGACGACGTCCAGCCAGCTCAGCAGACCGTCAGGGGTGGCGTAGGGGGTGTCCATGAGGTTGTTGCCGTGCACGGTGGCCACCCCGGAGAGCAGGGTGAGCGGGGCGAGCAGGGTCGAGAGGTCGGAGTAGCCGACGACCCAGGTGGGCTCGGCCCGGCCGATCTCCGCGAAGTCCAGCAGCGGCAGCAGGTCGATGCCGGTCTCGCCGCCCCAGGGCGGCACCACGGCCCGGATCTCCGGGTCGGTGAGCATCGCGGTGAGTTCGGCGGCCCGCTCGGCGGCCGGGGCGCTGAGGTGGCCGGAGCCGTCCATGCACCGGCCGACCGTCACCTCGTACCCGCGCGCCTTCAGGTCGCCCACGGCCACGTCGAGCCGGCCGCGCAGGGCGTCCGGGACCCCGCTGGAGGGCGAGGTCACACCGATGCGGTCTCCGGGGCGCAGGGGGCGCGGGTATCGAGGGGTCATGCGGCGGATTCTGACACGGGGTCACCGCCCGCCCGCAGGGATTTCCTCAGGGGCGGTCGAGCTTCAGCCGCTCCGCGCGCGGCAGGCCCGCGACGACGAGGTCGTAGGAGTCCTCGACCAGCTCCTTGACGAGAGCGTCGGGCAGGTCGGAGTCCGCCGTCACGGTGTTCCAGTGCCGCTTGTTCATGTGGTACCCGGGCACGATCAGGCCCTCGTGGTCGGCGCGGAGCCGCTGGGCGTCCTCCGGGTCGCTCTTGAGGTTGACCGTCAGGGGCCGCGCGTCCAGGGCCGAGAGGGCGAACATCTTGCCCAGCACCTTGAAGACCGAGGTCTCCGGGTTGAAGGGGAACTCCTCCGTGACCGCGTTGAAGGACAGGCACAGGGCGCGCAGCTCCTGGGGCTTCATTCCGTGCTCTCCTCCCGCGCCGGGACCCCGGCGGGCTCGACCAGTACCGTCACGATCTTGTTCCGGCGTCCGGCGGCGGCCTCGGCGGTCAGCTTCAGCCGTCGCTCGTCGGGCAGTTCGACCTCGGCGCTCGCCCCGGCGATGGGCACGCGGCCCAGCGCCTTCGCGAGCAGTCCGCCTACGGTTTCCACGTCCTCGTCGTCGTACTCCTCCAGCCCGTACAGCTCACCGAGGTCGGTGATGTCCAGGCGGGCGGTGACGCGGTGGCGGCCCTCGCCGAGGTCCTCCACGGGCGGGAGTTCACGGTCGTACTCGTCGGTGATCTCGCCGACGATCTCCTCCAGGATGTCCTCGATGGTGACGATCCCGGCCGTGCCGCCGTACTCGTCGATGACGACGGCGACGTGGTTGCGCTCCTTCTGCATCTCGCGCAGCAGGTCGCCCGCGTTCTTGGTGTCGGGGACGAAGACGGCGGGGCGCATCGCGGTGGAGACCAGGTCGTTCTCGGCGTCGCGGTTGATGTGCGTCTTGCGGACCAGGTCCTTCAGATACACGATGCCGACGATGTCGTCCTCGCTCTCCCCGGTCACCGGGATGCGGGAGAACCCGGAGCGCAGGGCGAGGGTGAGGGCCTGGCGGATGGTCTTGTACCGCTCGATGACGACGAGGTCGGTGCGCGGCACCATCACCTCGCGGACCAGGGTGTCGCCCAGTTCGAAGACGGAGTGCACCATGCGGCGCTCCTCGTCCTCGATCAGCGACTCCTGCTCGGCGAGGT
The DNA here is from genome assembly GCF_040645115.1 of Streptomyces sp. NPDC046860. Lineage (NCBI taxonomy): Bacteria > Bacillati > Actinomycetota > Actinomycetes > Kitasatosporales > Streptomycetaceae > Streptomyces > Streptomyces sp. NPDC046860. The sequence goes on from NZ_JBEYXQ010000012.1 coordinate 157,833, forward strand.
CGACCATGGCGCGCAGCTCCGCCTCGGAGGCGAAGGGGCCGCGCCGGAAGCCCTTGCCGGGGGTGAGCGCGTTGCCGATGAGGATCAGCAGCGAGGGCACCGGGCCCATCACGCGGGCCAGCGGCAGCAGCACGTAGGCGGCCGCGGTGGCGGTGCTGATCGGGTGCTGGCGGCCGATGGTGCGCGGCGAGACGCCGACGGCGACGTACGACACCAGCACCATCACGGCGATGGCGACCAGGAGCGCCTGCCAGGTGGCGTCGAAGGCGCGCAGGCAGCCGTAGGTGACGAGGGCGGCGGCGGCCATCTCGCAGGCGACGCGGACCAGCAGGGCCACGTTGAGATAGCGGGTGGGGTCGGCGGCGACCTGCGCCAGCTTGGCGCTGCCGCGCCGCCCGGACTTGACGGCCTCCTCGGCGCGGAAGCTGGAGACACGGGCGAGGCCCGCCTCCGCGCAGGCGGCGAGCCAGGCCACGACGACCAGCGCGACCGCGCCGGTCACGATCTGCGGACTCAAGGCGACCCCTCTTACGAGACGGTCGGCGCCGGGGACGGCCCGGTCAGCCCGCGCTCGGCCCGCCAGCCGTCGACGATGGCGGCCTGGAGGCCGAACATCTCGGCCTTCTCGTCCGGCTCCTCGTGGTCGTAGCCGAGGAGGTGCAGCACGCCGTGGACGGTGAGCAGCTGCAGTTCCTCGTCCATGGAGTGGTCGGTCGGCGCTTCCTTGCCCTGCTTCGCCGCGACCTCCGGGCACAGGACGATGTCGCCGAGGAGGCCCTGCGGGGGCTCCTCGTCGTCCTTGCCCGGCGGGCGCAGCTCGTCCATCGGGAACGACATGACGTCCGTCGGACCGGGCAGGTCCATCCACTGGATGTGGAGCTGCTCCATGGCGTCGGCGTCCACGACGATCACCGAGAGTTCGGAGAGCGGGTGGATGCGCATCCGCGCGAGCGCGTAGCGGGCGATGTCGAGGACCGCCTGCTCGTCCACCTCGGTGCCGGATTCGTTGTTGACGTCGATCGACATGGTCGTGCTGGTCTACTTCCCCTTGGAGCCCTTGGCGCCGGTCCTGCCCCGGCCCCCCTGGTGGGCGCCGCTCTCCGTGCCTTGGTGGCTGTCGTACTTCTCGTACGCGTCGACGATACGGCCCACCAGCTTGTGCCGGACGACGTCCTGGGACGAGAGCCGGGAGAAGTGGACGTCCTCGACGCCCTCCAGGATCTCCTGCACCTGCCGCAGGCCGCTCTTGGTGCCGCCGGGCAGGTCGACCTGGGTCACGTCACCGGTGATGACGATCTTCGAGTCGAAGCCGAGCCGGGTGAGGAACATCTTCATCTGCTCGGGGCTGGTGTTCTGGGCCTCGTCCAGGATGATGAAGGCGTCGTTCAGGGTCCGGCCGCGCATGTACGCCAGCGGCGCCACCTCGATCGTGCCCGCCGCCATCAGGCGCGGGATCGAGTCGGGGTCGAGCATGTCGTGCAGGGCGTCGTAGAGCGGGCGCAGGTACGGGTCGATCTTCTCGTACAGGGTGCCGGGGAGGAAGCCGAGGCGTTCGCCGGCCTCGACCGCCGGGCGGGTCAGGATGATGCGGTTGACCTGCTTGGACTGCAGTGCCTGCACGGCCTTGGCCATGGCCAGGTAGGTCTTGCCGGTGCCCGCGGGGCCGATGCCGAAGACGATGGTGTGCTTGTCGATCGCGTCGACGTAGCGCTTCTGGTTCAGCGTCTTCGGGCGGATCGTGCGCCCGCGCGAGGACAGGATGTTCTGCGTCAGCACCTCGGCCGGGGTCTCGGGGCCGTCGCTCGTTCCCTGGTCGCTCGCCTTGAGCATGGCGATCGAGCGTTCCACTGCGTCCTCCGTCATCGGCTGCCCGGTGCGGAGCACCAGCATCATCTCGTCGAACACGCGCTGGATCAGGGCGACTTCCGCCGGGTCGCCGACCGCGCTGATCTCGTTGCCCCGGACGTGGATGTCGGCCGCCGGGAAGGCCTTCTCGATCACGCGCAGGAGGGAGTCGCCGGAACCGAGCACGGTCACCATCGGGTGCTGTGCCGGAACGCTGATCCGTGCTCTCGCCCGGTCCTGTGCGGAGGTGTGGGCTGTCGGTGTCTGAGTCATGGGCCGGCGCTGATGGCCTGCGTGTCCTCCTCGTCACGGCCGCCCCCCTGACGGCGGCCTCGCACGTCCAGAGTACGCCGGGGTCCCGTCAACACCGCAGCGGTTTTCCCCCACGCGAGTGGCTGCGACGCCTGGGCGACGGGTGCGGGGATTCGCCGTGGGCGGGTGCGGGATGGGGGCCGGTGCCGCTTCGCTTCCCGTCTCTCCGCCGGAGGCCGTCTCAGGTCGTGCGGCCGAAGCCGATCGTCGGGACGGCCCGGCGCAGGGGCCAGGGGCGGTCGAGGTGGGCGGGGACGAGGGCGTCGAGGAAGGCGTAGCGGCGCAGGGCGGCGGGGTTCTGGGTCGGCAGGGACTGGACCCTGCGCCACCAGGCGCCGATCTCCGACCAGCCGGGCGCGGACAGGGAGCCGCCGAACTCCTGGACGGAGAGGGCGGCGGTGAGCCCGGCGAGGGCGAGGCGGTCGGCGAGGGGCCGGCCGGCGAGGGAGCCGGTGACGAAGCCGGCCACGAAGACGTCCCCGGCGCCGGTGGGGTCGAGGGCCTCCACCGCGATGGCGGGCACCTCGGCGGTCTCGCCGGTGCGCCGGTCCACCGCGTAGGCGCCCTCGGCGCCGAGGGTGACGACCGCGACCGGCACATGTTCGGTGAGGGCGTGCGCGGCCGCCTTGGGGCAGGTCGAGCCGGTGTAGCGCATCGCCTCCTCCGCGTTGGGCAGGAACGCCTCGCAGTGCTTCAGGTCGGGCAGCGAGGCCAGGTCCCAGGCGCCGGTGTCGTCCCAGCCGACGTCGGCGAAGATCCGGGTGCCCTCGCGGGCCGCCTGGGCGATCCAGGGAGCGCGCCGGCCGGGGGTGAGGGAGGCCACCGCGGCGCGGGCGGGCGGCGGGCAGTCGGGCGCGGTCTCCTCCGGGGGCGGCTCGTGCCCGTGGGAGATCATCGTGCGTTCGCCCTCGTACGCCATGGAGACGGTGACCGGGGAGTGCCAGCCGGGCACCGTGCGCGAGGGGGTGAGGTCGATGCCCTCGCCGTGGGCCAGCGCGTCCCAGCAGTACTCGCCGTAGTGGTCGTCCCCGAAGGCCGCCGCGAGGGAGGTGCGCAGGCCGAGGCGGGCCAGCGCGGCGGCCATGTTGGCGACGCCGCCGGGGCTGGAGCCCATGCCGCGCGCCCACGACTCGGTGCCGCGCACCGGTGCCGCCTCCAGACCGGTGAAGACGATGTCGAGGAAGACGGTGCCGGTCAGATAGACGTCCCAGGGCGGATCGCCGGGGGCGCGCAGGGCGGCGAGCGGGTCGACCTGGGCCTGGCGGCGGGCGGTCTGCGTGAGGTGCTCCGGTTCGCCTCCGGTTTCCTCTCCGGCGATCGCGTGGGACGGCATCGGTGCGGGCTCCCTGACGTGGTGCGGATCTGGCCAGTGTGCACCACTCGACGCCGGGTGACCGAGGGCCGTGCGGCCGGAATCCGTGTGCGGCGGGGGCTCGCGGGAGCGCGCGGTGTCGTGGGAGGGCTTGTGGCGGCGCGGGGGCGGGCCGGTCACCAGCGCGGGATCACCGGTGTCCGCCAGGCGCGGCGCGGGCTGGTCACCAGCGTGGCATCACCGGTGTCCGCCAGGTCGGGTCCGCGCGGCGCATCGCCCGTGCGTCGTCCCGCTCGCGCAGCGACCCGTCGTCCGCCAGCCAGCGGTGGTGGAGGCGGGCGAGGGCGTCGCGGTCGAGTTCGACGCCGAGGCCGGGCCGGTCGGAGACGGCGACGCGGCCGGCGGTGAAGGGCACGCGTTCGGTGAGCACGTCCTCGCTCTGCCAGGGGTAGTGGGAGTCGCAGGCGTGGTGGAGGTCCGGCACGGTGGCGGCGACCTGGGTCATCGCGGCGAGGCTGATGCCGAGGTGGGTGTTGGAGTGCATGGACACCCCGACGCCGAAGGCGGCGCAGATCGCGGCGAGGTGGCGGGTGTTGCGCAGGCCGCCCCAGTAGTGGTGGTCGGAGAGCACCACCTGCACGGCGTCGCGGGTGAACGCCTCCTTGATCTCCCCGACGGTGGTGACGCACATGTTGGTGGCGAGCGGCACCCCGGTCCGCGCGGCCACCTCGGCCATGGCGGCGGTGCCCAGCACCGGGTCCTCCAGGTACTCCAGCACGCCGGCGAGTTCCTCCGCGACCTTCAGCGCGGTCGGCACGGACCAGGCCCCGTTGGGGTCGAGCCGCAGCGGGGCGCCGGGGAACGCCTCGGCGAGCGCGTGCACGGCCGCGACCTCTTCCTCCGGCGGGAAGACGCCGCCCTTGAGCTTGAAGGAGGTGAACCCGTGCCGTTCACTGAGCGCGCGGGCCTGGGCGACCACTCCGGCCGGGTCGAGCGCGGCGCCCCACTCGTCCGGCTCGGCGGCGACCCCGTCGGGGTGGGCGGCCCATTTGTAGAAGAGGTAGGCGCTGTACTCGACGGAGTCCCGCAGTTTCCCGCCGAGCAGCGCGTGCACGGGGAGCCCGAGCGCCCGTCCCTGGGCGTCCAGGCAGGCGACCTCGAAGGCGGAGAGCACGGACAGCCGCAGCTTGTCGGCGTTCCGCACCCCGCGCAGCCCGCCCGCGTCGAGGCCGCCCGCGCCCCGGCCGGCGTCGACCGGGAGATCGAGGGAGAACAGCGCGTTCACGTCCGTGACCCGGTGTCCGGTGAGCCGGTCGGCGAGCGCGCGGGCGGGCTCCAGGTAGTCGGTGTCGCCGTACGTCTCGCCGAGCCCCGTGGCACCGCCCGCGGTGACCACCTCCACGATCAGCCGGGGTGTGTACGGCTGGTGCACGCCCTGCGTGTTGAGCAGTGGCGGGTCGGCCACCAGGACCGGGGTCAGCCGGACCTCGGTGATGGTCAGGTCCGGGGTCACAGGGCGGCTCCCACGAGGTCGAGTCCGGCGGCCAGGAGTTCCTTCAGCGCGGCGGTGTCGGCGGCACCGGGGTCGGTCAGGGGCGCCCGTACGGGTCCGACGCGCGCGCCCCTGAGCCGGGCGGCGGCCTTGACCAGGGAGACGGCGTATCCGGCGGTGCGGTCGCGCAGTTCGACGAAGGGGACGTAGAAGCCGCGCAGCAGCCGGTCGGCCGTGTCGTCGTCCCCGGCGGTCAGGGCGGTCCGGAAGGCGGTGGCGATCTCGGGGGCGAAGGCGTGCACGGCGGAGGAGTAGGCCGGTACGCCGACGGCGGTATAGGCGCGGGCCTGGACCTCGGCGGTGGCGGCGCCGTTGAAGAAGAGGAAGCCCTCGGGGGCGGCGAGGGTCAGACGCTGGAGCCGGTCGAGGTCGCTGTGGCCGTCCTTGAGCCCGATGACGTTCGGGATGCCGGCGATCCGCCGCAACGAGTCCACCGTGTAGGCGACTTGGTCGCGCTGGTAGGCGATGAGCGGAAGCCGGGTGCGGGCGGCGAGGTGTTCGAGCTGGGCGACGAGTCCGTCCTGCGGGGCGGCGACGAGGTAGTGCGGCAGCACCAGCAGGGCGTCGGCCCCGGCCTCCTCCGCGATCGCGGCGAAGCGGGCGGCCTGCGCCCAGCCGTAGCCGGCCCCGGCGACCACCGGGACCCGCCCGGCCGCCTCCTCGACGGCGATGGTGACGACCTGGCGGTACTCGTCCTCGTCCAGGGAGAAGAACTCCCCGGTGCCGCAGGCGGGGAAGAGGGCGCCGGGGCCCGCGGCGAGGCGGGCGGCCACGTGGGCGCGGCAGCCGTCGGGATCGAGGGTGCCGTCGTCGTGGAAAGCGGTGAGCGGGAAGGAGAGCACGCCCCGCGCCATCCCCTCCCGCAGCCGCCGGGCCACGTCCTGCGGAACGCCGCTCACCCGCACCATCTCCTCTTGTGAATGCCGTCCATGTATGAGAACCGAGGCTAGGTACACGTACGGAGGCAGTCAATGGGGCGCAGTTCAGGCGTGAAAGAAGCAGGGAGGCGCGGAGCGGGGGCGCGCAGCAAAGAGCCCCACCCCGCTCGAAGCGGGATGGGGCTCTGTTCGGAGCGCCGGGCAGGCCTTGCACCTGCATTTCCCCGCAGGAAGCGGGGCGTCTTTCCTTGGACCACCAACGCACTGTCCGCCACCGGGAGTTCCGGCGACCGCGACGTGAACAACCATAGCGCATCCCGGAGTTCTGTGCGATCACCGTCCGGGCGTTCGAGCGCGAAATCAATGGTGTCTACCCGGCCCGACAAAGAGCAAACATGATAGTGCTCTAGATCACATCGGCCGAGTTTCTTCTCGAAACCGCGTGCTTGATACAACTTGCTCGCGCGCTCCCGTCGAACAGACGGCCGTCGCCCCTCCCCCTCTTTTCTCCTCGTCGAGCTGTCGCTCTCGCCTGCCCTGGGAACGCCCGTGTCCGCCCCCCGCTCCACTCCCTGGCCCCTCGTCGCCCTTTTCACGGCCGGGTACCTGGCCTCGTACCTCCTGCCGACCACGGTCGGCCGTCTCGACAGCGCGCTGCCGCTGTCCGCCACCCAGGCCGGTGCCATCGGCAGCGCCCTGCTGCTGAGTTCGGCGTCCGCCGGATTCACGCTGGCCGGCCGCGTCGACCGGTTCGGCGCCCGTGCGGTCGCCCGGCTGGGTCTCACCCTGGCCGTCCTCGGCTACGGCTGCGCCGCCCTCACCGACTCCGTGCCCGCCGTGGTGCTCGGCGCGGTCGTCGGGGGCCTCGGCTCCGGCACGATGACGGCGGTCGCCGCGAGCGGTATCGCCGCCGGACGTGATCCGCACCGGGCCACCACGTCCGGGCTGCTCATGGTCTCCGCCCTGGCGGGTGCCCTCTATCTGACGATCCCCCGCCTCGGCCCCGGCCACGGGCTGCCGCTCGGCGCGATCGCGCTGACCGCGCTCGCCATATGGCCGTTCACCGGCCGGCTCCCCGCCCGTACCGCCCCGGCGGCAGGCCCCGCCGTCGTGCGCCGGCCGCTCCCCCACCGCCGGGCCGGGCTGCTGCTGGCCGCCACGATGCCCTGCTGGTCGCTGGCGCAGAACGCGCTGTGGGGCGTGAGCGGGCGCATCGGCCTCGGGCAGGCGCACCTCACCGAGATCACGGTCGGCGCGGTGTTCGCGGTCGCGCTGGGCGCCGGTCTGCTGGGCGTGGTCGGCGCGAGCGCCCTCGGCCCACGCCTCGGTCGCGCACTGCCGATCGGGCTGGGTACGGCGCTGATCGCGGCCTGCATCGCGCTCAGCGCCTCGGCCACCGACCTGCCCTCCTTCGCGCTGGGCGAGATCGCGTGGAACCTCTGCTACCCGGTGGTGCTGTCCTACGTCATCAGCCTGGCCGCCGCCCTCGACACACGCGGCCGCTGGGCGGTGCTGGTCGGCTCCGCGGCGTCCCTCGGCACGGCGGCCGGTCCCCTGACCGGGAGCCTGCTGTCCGCCCGCGCCGGGTTCCCCGCCATGGGCGGCATCCTGGCGGCGGCACTGCTGCTGGCGGCCGTCCCGATGACCGCGGTCGCCCTGCGCACGGCACCCCGCCGCCTGCGGATCGTGGAGATCCCGATCGCGGCCGGCCCGCTCGCCGAGGCCCCCCTCACGGAACCGGTCTCCGGCGTCGAGGTCGTGGCGGTCCAGTTCAAGGCCCTCCCCGTCGTGGAGATCTCCCTGCGGGAGACCCCCGTCACCGATCCGGCCGCCGGGGACACCCGGACCGAAGAGATCCTGGCCGGGGAGATCCTGGTCGGCGGAGCCACCGCGCTGGACCTGCCCGCCAAGGGCATCCCGGTCGTGCAGATCCCGCTCACGGACATCTCCGTGGGGGAGCTCCGGGCCATGGGCACCTCCCACGCCGGGAAGACCCCCGGCGCGACCATTCCGGCCTGAGCCCCCGGCACCCCGGAAACGCGACGAGGCCCCCCTTTCCACAGGGGGGCCTCGCACGCATGCGGAGGGCTGCTACGACTCCCGGCCGGGGAACTCGTACGCCTCGACCTCGGCCAGGTACCGCGCCCGGCGCTCCTCGTCGTCCTCCAGGAAGGAGGCGAGGAAGGAGTTGCGGGCCAGCTCGCGCATCTGGTCCTCGGAGAGACCGAGGGTGTCGCGGACGGCGTGGAAGTTGTCGCCCGCGTAACCGCCGAAGTAGGCCGGGTCGTCGGAGTTGACCGTGCACATCAGCCCCGCCTCCAGCATCGCCGGGAGCGGGTGGTCGGCCAGCGTGTCGACCGTGCGCAGGCGGACGTTGGACAGCGGGCACAGGGTCAGCGGGACGCGGTCCCGGACCAGCCGCTCCACCAGCGCCGGGTCCTCCATGGACCGCAGCCCGTGGTCGACGCGCTCCACCCCGAGCAGGTCCAGGGCCTGGACGACGTACTCCGGCGGACCCTCCTCACCGGCGTGCGCCACCCGGCGCAGGCCGAGCGCGGCGGCGGCGTCGTACACCTCGCGGAACTTCTCCGGCGGGTTGCCCACCTCTGCGGAGTCCAGGCCGACGGCGGTGATCCGGTCCAGGTACGGCTTGGCGGCGTCCAGCGTGGCGAGCGCCGACTCGGCGGACTCGTCGCGCAGGAAGCACATGATCAGCTTGGTGGAGACGCCGTGGGTCTCCTCGCTGCGGCCCAGCGCCCGCCACAGGCCCTCGACCACGGTCCCCATCTCCACCCCGCGCGCGAGGTGGGCCTGCGGGTCGAAGAAGATCTCCGCGTGCCGCACACCCTGCTCCGCCGCGCGGGCGAGATAGGCGTCGGCCAGCTCCTCGAAGTCCCGCTCGGTGCGCAGGACGGCCATCAGCTCGTAGTACAGGTTCAGGAAGGACTGGAGGTCCTCGAACCGGTACGCCTCGCGCAGGGCCTCGGTGTCGGCGTGGGAAAGCTCCACGCCGTTGCGCTCGGCCAGGCGGAACGCAAGCTCCGGCTCCAGTGTGCCTTCGATGTGCAGGTGCAGTTCAGCTTTGGGGAGGGGCATCGAAATATCCTACGCCCGCCCCCGCACGCTCAGCGGCGCTTGGGCACCGGCACGCGGTCCAGGTCGCGCGCCACGGTCAGCTCGCCCTCGAACCCGGTCGCGCGGGCCTGCCGCTCGAACTCGGCCGGGTCGGAGTAGCGCTGGCTGAAGTGGGTGAGGACGAGGTGCCGCACCCCGGCGTCCCGGGCCACGGCCGCCGCCTGCCCGGCCGTCAGATGACCGTGCTCCTCGGCGAGCTTCACGTCCTCGTCGAGGAAGGTGGACTCGATGACGAGCAGGTCGCAGCCCTCGGCGAGGGCGTGCACACCGGGGCACAGCCGGGTGTCCATGACGAACGCGAACCGCTGCCCGCGCCGTGTCTCGCTGACCTCCTCCAGCGTGACCCCGCCGAGCGAGCCCTCCCGCTGGATGCGGCCCACGTCGGGACCGGAGATGCCGTGCTCGGCCAGGCGGCCGGGGAGCATGCGCAGCCCGTCGGGCTCGACGAGCCGGTAGCCGTAGGACTCCACCGGGTGGGACAGCCGGTACGCCTGGAGCGTGTAGGAGGGGGCGGCGGCGAGGGTGCCGTCGGTGTCGACGGGTGCCTCGGTGAGGTCGACGGTCTCCCGGTAGGCGGTGGAGTACCTCAGCCGGTCGAAGAAGCGCTGCCCCGAGCGCGGGTAGTGCGCGGTGACCGGGTGCGGCACCCGGTCCAGGTTGATCCGCTGGATCACCCCGGCCAGGCCCAGGCTGTGGTCGCCGTGGAAGTGGGTGACGCAGATCCGGTTCAGGTCGTGCGCGGCGACCCCGGCCCGCAGCATCTGCCGCTGGGTGCCCTCGCCGGGGTCGAAGAGGATGCCCTCGCCGTCCCAGCGCAGCAGGTAGCCGTTGTGGTTGCGGTGCCGGGTCGGGACCTGGCTGGCGGTGCCGAGCACCACCAGTTCACGTGCGGACATGACGGGTCATCCGGGGGGCCAGTTGAGGCCCCGGCCGCCGAGGACGTGCGCGTGGGCGTGCCAGACGGTCTGGCCGGCACCGCTGCCGGTGTTGAAGACGGTGCGGTAGCTCTCCAGGGACTCGCCCTCGGCGACTCCGCGGGTCTCCGCGAGGACGTCGGCGGCCACCTGCGGTGCTTCGGCGGCGAGTTCCGCGGCGTTCTTGTAGTGGGCCTTGGGGATCACCAGGATGTGGGTGGGGGCCTGGGGGTTTATGTCCCGGAAGGCGAGGGTGGTGTCGGTCTCCCTGACCACGTCTGCGGGGACCTTGCCCGCGATGATGTTGCAGAAGAGGCAGTCCTCTTGGGGTTCCCCTGCCATGTCGCCGCGCTCGCTTTCGCCGGTGATCTTTGCCTTCGGCATCCTAGTCGTTCGGGTGCGGGTGCGTGGGGGCTGGGCGTGCCCCTGGAGCCGGCAGACCTGGAGGCGTCTTCGCGGGTTCCCTCTCCAGTGCTTCCAGGGCCAGGTCCACCGCCTTGTCCAGCTGTGGGTCCGTCCCCGCCGCCCAGTCCTGGGGGCGCATGGGGACCTCCACGTCCGGGTCGACGCCGTGGTTCTCCACCTCCCAGCCCCCGCTCTCCATCCAGAAGGCGTACTTGGGCTGGGTGACGATCGTGCCGTCGACCAGGTCGTAGCGGCTGTCGATGCCGATGACTCCGCCCCAGGTGCGCATGCCGACGACGGGGCCGATGCCGAGGGCCCGGATCGCGGCGTTCACGATGTCGCCGTCGGAGCCGGAGAACTCGTCGGCGACGGCCACCACCGGTCCCCGGGGGGCGTCCTGGGGGTAGCTCTCGGGGCGCGTGCCGCGCGGGAGGTCCCATCCGACGACGCGGCGGGCGAGCTTCTCCACGACGAGCTGGGAGGTGTGGCCGCCGCGGTTCTCGCGGACGTCCACGACGAGGCCCTCGCGGGCGACCTCCACCCGCAGGTCGCGGTGGATCTGGGCCCAGCCGGGGGCCTGCATGTCGGGGACGTGGAGGTAGCCGAGGCGGCCCCCGGAACGTTCGTGGACGTGGGCGCGGCGGCCGGCCACCCAGGCGTGGTAGCGCAGCGGCTCCTCGTCGGCGAGGGGGACCACGACCGCGTGCCGGGGTTCGCCGCCGCCGGCCGGGGCGACGGTCAGCTCGACGGGCTTGCCGGCCGTGCCGAGCAGCAGCGGGCCGGGCCCGGTGACCGGGTCGACGGGGTGGCCGCCCACGGCGAGGAGGGTGTCCCCGGCGCGGACGGCGACGCCGGGCGCGGCGAGCGGGGACCGGGCCCGCGGGTCGGAGGTCTCCGAGGGCAGCACCCGGTCGATCCGCCAGCCGCCGTCCTCGTGCCGGGAGATGTCCGCGCCGAGCAGCCCCTGCGGGGCGCCGTCGCTCCAGGCGCCGCCGGGGATGACATAGGCGTGGGAGGTCCCGAGTTCGCCGTGCACCTCCCAGAGGAGGTCCACCAGGTCGTCGTGGGTGGCGAGGCGGTCGAGGACCGGACGGTAGCGGTCCAGCACGCCGTCCCAGTCGACGCCGCCCAGGTCGGGGCGCCAGAAGTTGTCCCGCATGAGCCGGCCCGTCTCGTCGTACATCTGCCGCCGTTCGGCGACCGGGTCGACGGTGTGCCTCACGCGGCCGAGGTCGACGGTGACGCGGGCGTCGCCGTCGTCGTCGTCCGGGGCGCGCCGGTCGGCGGGTACGACGCGGAGGGTGCCGTCGCTCCACAGCAGTACGCGGCGGCCGTCGCCGCTGACCTCGAAGTGGGCGGCGTCGGCGGCGAGATGCTCCAGCCGGTGCTGGGCGAGGTCGTAGCGCTCCAGCTCGGTCCTGGGGTCGGGGGCTTCGGGGGTGGCGCGGGAGGCGCCGAGGACACCGCGCACCGGGTGGCGCAGCCAGAGCACGCCGTCCTTGGCGGCGCGCAGGTGGCTGTACCGGGCGGCCTCGACGGGGAAGGGCACGATGCGGTCGGCGAGCCCGTCGAGGTCGATACGGGTGGCGGGGGCGCCCTCGGTGCCCGGGGTCTCGTCCCGGTCGGCGGTGTCCACGGGGCGGCCGTGGCGCTGGGGGCCGAAGGGGGAGGGCGTGGTGGCGGCGAGGGTGATCAGGTGCGGGCGGACCGACTCGACGAAGGCGAGGTCGAAGACATGGCTGTCGTAGACGGGGTCGAAGGCGCGGTCGGAGAGGAAGGCGAGGTGGCGCCCGTCGTGGGTGAAGACCGGTTCGTGGTCGGCGAAGCGCAGCGGGGTGGCCTCGGTGACGGTGAGGTCGGTGGTCGCCGCGATCCGGATCTGGGAGAGCGGACGGGGACCGGGGTGGGCCCAGGCCAGCCAGCCGGAGTCGGGTGAGAAGGCGAGGCCGTGCACCTCGCCGTGCTCGCTGCGGTCGACCTCGCGGATCTCGCCGGTCTCCCGCTCGACGAGCAGCAGCCGTCCGTCGTGGGAGGCGACGGCGGCGCGGGTGCCGTCGGGGGACACGGCGAGTTCGAGGACCCGGCCGAGCGCACCGGCGGCGAGGCGGCGCGGGGCGGTGCCGGGGGCAGGGCCGGTGGCGGGCGCGAACTCCAGCGCGTCGTCGCCCTCGGCGTCGGTCACCCACACCACCCACTCCTCGCCGCCGGTGCGGAAGGTGCGCGGCAGCCGGGCGCGTATGCCGGGCCGGGCGGCGAGGGCGCGGGCGGGTCCGGCGCGGTGGGTGACCCAGTGGACGGTGCCGCGTACGGCGACCGCGCTGCCGCGCGCGGTGTGGTCGGGGGCCGCGGAGTCGAGCCAGCGGGCGGCGTCCAGCACATGGGGCTGGAGGTCCGCGCGGGCGCCGCCGAGCCGGATGCCGGGTCGGCGCGGCTCGGCGCCGTCGAGGTCGTCCAGGACCCAGAGCCGGCCCGCGCTGACGTAGACGACGCGGGTGCCGTCGCTCGCGGCGTGCCGGGCGTAGAAGCCTCCGAGGGGGGTGTGGCGGCGCAGGTCGGAGCCGTCGGCCAGGGAGGAGTACAGGGCGCCGGTGCCCTCGTGGTCGGAGAGGAAGGCGAGGCGGTCGCCGACCCAGGACGGGTACTCGATGTCGCCGTCCAGCTCCTCGTGCAGCCGGACGAACTCGCCGTCGCCGTCGCGGTCGATCCACAGCTTGCCCGCGGTGCCGCCCCGGTACCGCTTCCACGCGGAGGCGTCGCGGCTCATCCGGGCGGACAGCAGCACGGTGTGCGGGCCGTGGGCGACCGCTCCCACGGGGCCGTGGGGAAGGGTGGCGGCCGGGCCGCCGTCGAGCGGGACGGCGCGGGCCCAGGTCTGCCGGGTGCTGTGCCGTCCGGCCGCGCTGATCGCCAGCACCTCGCCGTCGGGGGTCCAGCCGCGGACCTGGGTGCGGGGGCTGCCCCAGTGGGTCAGGCGCCGCGAGGGCCCGCCGTCGACGGGGGCGGTGTGCACCTCGGGGGCGCCGTCGCGGGTGGAGGTCCAGGCGAGGGTGGTGCCGTCGGGCGAGATGCGGGGGTGGTCCACCGGCATGTTGTCGGCACTGACCCGCCAGGCCCGGCCGCCGTCCAGCGGGGCGACCCAGACGTCGTCCTCGGCGGTGAAGGTGATCAAGTCGCCGCGTATGTGCGGGAATCGGAGGTACGAGGCGGCGTCTTCGATGGCAGCACCCTGAGTCACGCGGTCACCCTACGCGCGGACCGGGGCCCGCGGACCCGGAATTGATCACTCCTTTCGTCACTTGCCCTCGACGGGCCGGCAGGCGGGGTCCTGCTCGCACCACAGGGTGCGGGTGACGGTGACGGTCACCGTGGGCCGTCCGCCGGGCCGGTAGGTGGCCGGCGGGGTGTACACCGGGCCGGGGGTGGCGTCGCAGTCGCCGAGCCCGCTGACCCGGAACACCTGCCGCCCGCCCACCTCGGCCGTGAGGTTCCCGCGCACGCAGGCGCCGCTCACCGCGCGGGTCACCCTGCCGGTGACCTTGATGTCCCGCCCGTCCGTGGTGCGTCCCTGGCAGTCCACGGTGACGACGGTGGACTCGCTCGGCGAGACCGTGGCGCCTCCCCCGCCTCCCTGGCGCCCGGTGCAGGTCAGCCAACTGACGTCCACATGGCGCTTCTTCAGCGCGTCGGTCGCGGTCGAGTCGGTGGTGTACGCGACCGAGGCCGCCCCCAGGTCACCCGGCTGACAGGCCGTCACCGCACCGGCGCCCAGCACCACGAGCCCGGCCACGGCGAGCGCCCGCGCCGGACGCGGACCCCGGCGAATCCACCTCGATACCCCCATACGGCCCAGCGTCCCACCGACTCCCCGGCGGCGGAAGACCACATGAAGCCAGTCACCCGAACGTGCGGCCGTGGCCACCGTGGACGGGAGCTGCTGGCGGCCGTCGCCGTCAGCCGGGCATCAGCAGCCACTCCTGGAGTTCCACCAGGTTCCCCTCGGGGTCCTTCAGATGGGCCACCCGCATCCGGCCGGTGAAGTCCGCCGGGCCGTGGACCAGTTCGGCGCCCCGGCCGGTGATCTCGGCGCAGTAGGCGTCGAGGTCGTCGACCCGGAGCACGACCAGGGAGCGATGCCCGGTGGCGGTGTCCCCCAGGCCGGCGAGCACCTCGGCCATCGACGCCCGGTCCTGCAGGGCGATCCCGGCGGACCCGGCGTGCGGGCTGAACTTCTCGTACGGGCCCTCGGCCGAGCCCGACTGGGGGCGCAGGCCGAGGACTTCGGCGTAGAAGCGGTAGCAGGCGGGGAAGTCCGTGACCAGCAGGCGGACCTGGGCGAGTTCCATGTCAGGACCAGCGCCCGGTGCGGCCCAGCAGCAGGGCGGTCGCGGCGGTGCCCGCGGTGGAGGTGCGCAGCACGGACGGGCCGAGCACGCAGGCGCGGGCGCCCGCCTCCTCGAAGAGTGCCAACTCGTCGCGCGAGACGCCCCCTTCGGGGCCGACCACGAGCACGATCTCACCCTCGGAGGGCAGTTCGGCGGTGGCGAGCGGGATGCTCTCGTGCGCGAAGTCGGAGTGGAGCACCGCGGCGAAGTCGGCCCGCGCGAGAAGTGCCGCGACCTGCTTGGTCGTCGCCGTGTCCGCGACCTCGGGGAAGCGGACCCGGCGGGACTGCTTGCCGGCCTCGCGGGCGGTGGAGCGCCACTTGCCGAGCGCCTTGAGCCCGCGCTCCCCCTTCCACTGGGTGATGCAGCGCGACGCCTGCCAGGGCACGATCCGGTCGACCCCGGTCTCGGTCATGGTCTCCACGGCGAGTTCGCCCCGGTCGCCCTTGGGGAGGGCCTGGACGACGGTGATGCGCGGGGACGGCGGCGGCTCCTCGGCGACGGACGCCAGGTGGACGATCAGCCGGTCCTTGCCCTCCGTCCCGACCACCTCGCACACGGCGTAGCGCCCGGCGCCGTCGGTGAGGACGACCTCCTCGCCGGGCTCCAGACGCTTCACGGAGACGGCGTGCCGCCCCTCGGGGCCGTCGAGTACGTAACGGGCGCCGTCCGTGCGGAAGTGCTCGACGACGAAGACGGGCGCGGTCATCGCGCGTCTCCTCCTTGGTTTCGGATGGGTCGGTGCCGGCTCCCGAACTCGCCTCGTACGAGGTTGAGTTCGGCGGCGAGGGTGCGGACGAGTTCGGCGGCGGGCAGCGGCCGGGCCAGCCGGTGGCCCTGGCCCGCCCACAGCGACATGCCCTGGGCGTCCCCGGCGGCGGTGGCGGCCTTGCGCAGCGGCGAGGTCAGGTGGTGCACGTCGGGGTAGGCGGCGGGCGCGTAGGGCCCGTGCTCGCGCAGGAACCGGTTGGTCAGGGCGCGGGCCGGGCGCCCGGAGAAGGCCCGGGTCAGCTCGGTGCGGGGGAAGACCGGGTCGGTCAGCGCCCGCTTGTGGACCTCGGGGGCGCCGGACTCGGGGGTGGCGAGGAAGGCGGTGCCCAGCTGGACGGCGGTGGCCCCGGCGGCGAGCGCGGCGGCGATCTGCGCGCCGCGCATGATGCCTCCGGCGGCGACGACCGGGATGTCGACGGCCTCGGCGACCTGGGCGAGAAGGGACAGCAGGCCGAGCCCGGTGCCGTCGTTCTCCGCGAGGTCGCGGTGGGTGCCCTGGTGGCCTCCCGCCTCGATGCCCTGCGCGATCACCGCGTCCGCCCCGGCCCGCTCGACCGCGCGGGCCTCCTCGACGGTGGTGGCGGTGACCAGGGTGACGGTCCCGGCGCGGCGCAGCGCGGCCAGCGCCTCGGGGTCGGGCACACCGAAGTGGAAGGAGACGGCGGCGACGGGATCGTCCAGCAGGACGGCGAGCTTGGCGTCGTAGCCGTCGTCGCGGCCGCCGTCGGGATCACCGGTCTCGGTCTCGTACCAGGCGGCCTCACCGGCCAGTTGCTGCGCGTACAGCTCGACCGCGCCGGACTCGGCGTGGGCGGGCTGGGGCAGGAAGACGTTGACGCCGAAGGGGCGGCTGGTCAGCCCGCGCAGGCGTTTGATCTCGCGGTACATGCCGTCCGCGGTCTTGTAGCCCGCGGCGAGGAAGCCGAGCCCTCCGGCCTCGGAGACGGCGGCCGCCAGCTCCGGCACGGAGACACCGCCCGCCATCGGGGCCTGCACGATCGGATGCACGACGAGATCGGCCAGTGCGGAGGACATGCCCGCATGGTGTCATGTCCGCCGGACAAGTCCGAATCCGCCCCGGGCGTGGGGGCGCGCTGGGCGCCCCCCGCCGTCAGCGTCCGTTGAACGCGTCCTTCAACCGGGAGAACAGGCCCTGCTGGCCGGGCTGGAACTGACCCGTGGGCCGCTCCTCGCCGCGCAGCTTGGACAGCTCCCGCAGCACCCGCTCCTGCTCGGCGTCGAGCTTGGTCGGCGTGGTGACCTCGACGTGCACGATGAGGTCGCCCCGGCCGCCGCCGCGCAGATGCGTGACGCCCCGGCCGTGCAGCGGGATCGACTGGCCGGACTGGGTGCCGGGCCGGATGTCGACCTCCTCCATCCCGTCCAGCGTCTCCAGCGGCACCTTGGTGCCGAGGGCCGCCGCCGTCATCGGGAGGGTGACCGTGCAGTGCAGGTCGTCGCCGCGCCGCTGGAAGGTGGAGTGCGGCAGCTCGTGGATCTCGACGTACAGGTCGCCGGCGGGGCCGCCGCCGGGGCCGACCTCGCCCTCGCCCGCGAGCTGGATGCGGGTGCCGTTGTCGACACCGGCGGGGATCTTCACCGTCAGGGTGCGCCGGGAGCGGACCCGGCCGTCGCCCGCGCACTCGTGGCACGGGGTCGGGACGACGGTGCCGAAGCCCTGGCACTGCGGGCAGGGGCGGGAGGTCATGACCTGGCCCAGGAAGGACCGGGTGACCTGCGAGACCTCGCCCCGGCCGCGGCACATGTCACAGGTCTGCGCGGAGGTGCCGGGGGCCGCGCCCTCGCCGCTGCAGGTGTTGCAGACGACCGCCGTGTCGACCTGGATGTCCTTGGTCGTGCCGAAGGCCGCCTCGTCGAGCTCGACCTCGATCCGGATCATGGCGTCCTGGCCGCGGCGGGTGCGCGAGCGCGGTCCGCGCTGCGACGCCGTGCCGAAGAAGGCGTCCATGATGTCGGAGAAGTTGCCGAAGCCGCCGGCCCCGAAGCCGCCCGCGCCGCCACCGGCGCCGCCGGCCTGGGAGAGCGGGTCGCCGCCGAGGTCGTAGACCTGCTTCTTCTGCGGGTCCGACAGCACCTCGTAAGCGGCGTTGATCTCCTTGAACCGCTCCTGGGTCTTCGGGTCGGGGTTGACGTCCGGATGCAGCTCGCGCGCGAGCCTGCGGAACGCCTTCTTGATCTCATCCTGCGACGCGTCGCGGCGCACGCCGAGAACGGCGTAGTAATCCGTGGCCACTTACGACTCCGCCAGGATCTGTCCGACGTACCGTGCCACTGCGCGTACCGCTCCCATCGTTCCCGGATAGTCCATGCGGGTCGGTCCGACCACGCCGAGCTTGGCAACCGCCTCGCCGCCCGAACCGTAGCCGACCGACACGACGGACGTGGAGTTGAGTCCCTCGTGGGCGTTCTCGTGCCCGATACGCACGGTCACGCCCGGATCTTTGGCTTCGCCGAGGAGTTTGAGGAGCACGACCTGCTCCTCGAGCGCCTCCAGCACGGGCCGGATCACCAGGGGGAAGTCATGTCCGAAACGGGTGAGATTGGCGGTGCCGCCGATCATCAGCCGTTCCTCGTTCTCCTCGACCAGTGTCTCCAGCAGAGTGGAGAGCACTGTGGAGACCGTACCGCGCTCCTCCGCCTCGAAGGCATCGGGGAGGTCCTCGACCAGTCGCGGTACGTCGGTGAACCGGCGTCCGGCCACCTTGCTGTTGAGCCGCGCACGCAGATCCGCGAGCGGCGCCTCGCCGAACGGGGCGGGGCAGTCGACCATCCGCTGCTCGACCCGGCCGGTGTCCGTGATCAGCACGAGCATCACACGGGCGGGGGCGAGTGAGAGCAGTTCCACATGCCGCACCGTGGACCGGGTCAGCGAGGGGTACTGCACGACGGCGACCTGCCGGGTGAGCTGCGCGAGCAGCCGGACCGTGCGGGCCACGACGTCGTCCAGGTCGACGGCGCCCTCCAGGAAGTTCTGGATGGCGCGCCGCTCGGGCGCCGTCATCGGCTTCACACCGGCGAGCTTGTCGACGAAGAGGCGGTAGCCCTTGTCGGTGGGGATGCGCCCGGCGCTGGTGTGCGGCTGGGCGATGAACCCCTCCTCCTCCAGCGCGGCCATGTCGTTGCGCACGGTCGCCGGGGAGACGCCGAGGCTGTGCCGTTCGGTGAGGGCCTTGGAGCCCACCGGCTCCTCGGTGCCGACGTAGTCCTGCACGATGGCGCGCAGCACCTGCAGCCTGCGTTCGCTCAGCATGCGCACCTCCATCGCGTCGCCCCACGGCCCTTACGGTGTCCCGCCTGGCACTCTGCTCGTGCGAGTGCCAGACTTCCCCGGCCAGTGTACGGCCGTGGGGTGGTCACCGGGCAAGGTCGGTGCGGTCCGTACGGCTTGTCCGCGGCTAGCGTCCGGGTATGACGGTGACTTGGGAAGACCTCGGGTGGGAGCGGCTGGCCGAGGGGGTGGGCCGGTGCCGGCTGCCGGGCTGGGACTGCACGGTGGGGCTGGTGGTGGGCGCGGGCACGGCGCTCGCGGTGGACGCGGGGTCGAGCCTGGCCGAGGGCGCCGGGCTGCGGGCCGCCGCGCGGACGCTGGCGGGCCGTGATGTGACCCATCTCGCGCTGACCCACCCGCACTTCGATCACGTCCTGGGCGCCCCCGCCTTCGCCGGGGCCGAGGTCTACGGCGCGGTCGGGCTGGACGTGGTGTTCGGGCACGGGCGCGAGGCGCTGCGGCGGGACGCGGTCGGGCACGGACTCCCGGCCGGGGAGGCGGAGGCCGCGAGCCGGGCCCTGGTCCCGCCCGCGCACGCGGTGTCCGGCGAGTGGACGCTCGACCTCGGCGGCGGCCGCCAGGTGCTGCTGGCCAACGTCGGCCCCGGGCACACCGCCCACGACATGGCGGTCCTGGTGCCGGGTGCCCCCGAGGTCGTCTTCTGCGGAGATCTGGTGGAGGAGTCCGGTGAGCCGCAGGCGGGCCCGGACGCCGTGCCCTCCCGCTGGCCGGACGCGCTGGACCGGCTGCTGGCCCTCGGCGGCGAGGACGCGCTGTACGTGCCCGGTCACGGAGCGGTGGTCGACGCGGCCTTCGTACGGCGCCAACGCGACGCCCTGGCCACGCGTTTCGGCGTGTCCTGAGTACCGGGCCGCGACTTCTCCTATCGTCTGCGGAATGCGCCCACCCGTCTCCCGCCACCGCCCTTCCAGCGAGGGCCCTTCGGGCCCGCACTCCCGTTTGTACTCCCCCGACCTGACCGCCCCCTGGAAGAAGCCGCAGGCCGTGCCCGAGGTGGCGGCGGAGGCGGGGCTGGTGGTGGAGGAGCCCGGTACCGGGTTCTGCGGGGCGGTGATCCGCTGCGAGGCGGGGACGGTGACGCTGGAGGACCGCTTCGGCAAGCACCGGGTGTTCCCGCTGGAGCCGCGCGGCTTCCTGCTGGAGGGCCGCCCGGTCACCCTGGTCCGCCCTGCCGCCGCCCCCGTGAAGCCCGCCCGTACCGCCTCCGGCTCGGTCGCCGTCCCCGGCGCGCGCGCCCGGGTGGCCCGCGCGGGGCGGATCTACGTCGAGGGCCGGCACGACGCCGAGCTGGTCGAGAAGGTCTGGGGCGACGACCTGCGCATCGAGGGCGTCGTCGTGGAGTACCTGGAAGGCGTGGACGACCTGCCCTCGATCGTGGCCGAATTCGATCCCGGCTCCGACGCCCGCCTCGGTGTTCTGGTCGACCATCTCCTGCCCGGCACCAAGGAGTGGCGCATCGCCCAGTCGGTCACCAGTGACCATGCCCTGGTGGTCGGCCACCCGTACATCGACATCTGGGAGGCCGTGAAGCCCTCCGCCCTCGGCATCCCCGCCTGGCCGCGCGTCCCGCACGGCCAGGACTGGAAGAAGGGTGTCTGCGAGGCCCTCGGCTGGCCGGAAAACACCGGTGCCGTGTGGCAGGCGATCCTGGCGAAGGTGACGTCCTACCGGGACCTGGAACCGGAGCTGCTGGGACGGGTGGAGGAACTGATCGACTTCGTCACGGCCGAGGCGTAGCCGCCTCGCTCAGTCCACCAGGTCCCGCACCACCGCGTCCGCCAGTAGCCGTCCGCGCAGAGTGAGGGTGGCGCGGCCGTCGGCGTAGGGCCCGGGGTTCAGGAGGCCGTCGGCCAGGGCCCGGCCGGCGGCGGCCAGGCCGGCCGGCTTCAGGAGGGACAGCGGGACGCCGTCCCGGAGCCGGAGTTCCAGCAGGATGCGTTCGACCCGGCGGTCCTCGTCGGAGAGGAGTTCGCGTCCGGCGCCCGGGGTGCGGCCGGCGGCGAGCGCTGCGGCGTAGGCGCCGGGGTGCTTGACGTTCCACCAGCGCACCCCGCCCACGTGGCTGTGCGCGCCGGGGCCCGCGCCCCACCAGTCGGCGCCGCGCCAGTACAGCTCGTTGTGCAGGCAGCGGGCGGCCTCGGTGGTGGCCCAGTTGGAGACCTCGTACCAGTGCATGCCCGCCGCGGTGAGTAGTTCCTCGGCGATGAGGTACCGGTCGGCGTGCACGTCGTCGTCGGTCATCGGGACCTCGCCGCGCCGGATGCGCCGGGCGAGCTGGGTGCCCTCCTCGACGATCAGGGCGTAGGCGCTGATGTGGTCGGGGCCCGCGCCGAGGGCCGCCTCCAGAGAAGCGCGCCAGTCGTCGTCGGACTCGCCGGGGGTGCCGTAGATCAGGTCGAGGTTGACGTGGTCGAACCCGGCCGCGCGGGCTTCGGCCACGCACGCCTCGGGGCGGCCCGGGGTGTGGGTGCGGTCCAGGATCTGGAGCACGTGCGGCCTGGCGCTCTGCATGCCGAAGGAGAGCCGGTTGAAGCCGCCCTCGCGCAGGGTGGCCAGGTAGGCCGGGTCGACGGAGTCGGGGTTGGCCTCGGTGGTGATCTCGGCGTCGGGCGCGAGGCCGAACTCGTCCCGGATCGCGCCGAGCATCCGCACCAGGTCCCCGGCGGCCAGCAGGGTCGGCGTGCCGCCGCCGACGAAGACCGTACGGACCTCGCGCGGGTCGTCGCCGAGCACCTTGCGGGCGAGGCGGATCTCCTCGACCACGGTGTCCGCGTAGTTGTCCCGGGAGGCGAGCACGCCGCCGGTGCCGCGCAGCTCGGTGGCGGTGTAGGTGTTGAAGTCGCAGTAGCCGCAGCGGGTCGCGCAGTACGGGACGTGGAGATAGAACCCGAGGGGCCGCTCGGCCACGCCGGCGAGCGCGGCGGCGGGCAGCGCGCCGTCGTCGGGGACGGACTCGCCGTCGGGGAGTGCGGAAGGCATGTCCTCCATTGTCCCGCACCGCGGGCGGGACCCCGCTCAGTGCGCCTGGAGCACCAGCAGGGCGAGATCGTCCTCGGGATCGTCCTCGCCGAAACCGTGGACCAGGTCGCGGATGCGGTCGGCGATGTCCCCGGCGCTCAGGCCCGCGCAGCCGGACAGGGCGCGGGCGAGCCCGTCGCCGTCGTCGAACTGGTCGGAGCCGGACCGGCGCTCGGTCACCCCGTCCGTGACGCACAGCAGGCTGTCGCCGGGGCGCAGCTCGACGGTCTCGCTGAGGTAGGTCTCGTCCTCCACGACGCCGAGCAGGGTCTGCGGGCGGGCGACGGCGCTGACCCGGCCGTCGGGGTGGAGCACCAGCGGCAGCGGGTGCCCGGCGGAGGCGAGGGTGCAGCGGACGCCGCCCTCGACGGGCGTCAGCTCGCCGTAGAGCAGCGACAGGAAGCGGGTCTGCGGGCCGTCGCCGGGGGCGAAGGGGCCGCCTCCGGCGGCGATCAGGGCGCGGGCGGCGGCGTCGGCGGCCTCGGTGGCGTCGTCCAGGAGGAGCTGGTTGAGACGGTCCAGGACGTCCGCGACGCCGTACCCCTCGCGGGCGAGCAGCCGCAGCCAGGGCCGGGCGAGCCCGATGACGACGGCGGCCTCGGGCCCCTTGCCCTGGACGTCGCCGACGGCGAAGCACCAGCGGCCCCGCCCGGCCGGGAACAGGTCGTAGAAGTCGCCGCTGGGGCCGCCCTGGTCGCGGGGTTCGTAGACGAGGGCGCTGGACATGCCGGGGATCTCGGCGACCGCGCCGGGCAGCAGCCCGCGCTGGAGGACGGCGCTGATGGTGGCCTGGCGGGCGTACTGGCGGGCCGTGCCGATGGCGAGGGCGACCCGGCGGCCGAGGTCCTCGACCAGGCCGGTGACCTCGTCGGGGAAGCCGAGCAGGCCGCAGCGGCCGATGAGGAGGGTGCCGAGCGGGCGGCCGCCGGCGATCAGCCGGTAGGAGAGCGCGGTGCCGTGGGTGCCCTCGGGGCCGAGCGCGGTGCCGGGCCAGAGGTAGGGCTCGGGGCCGGAGCGCACGCCGTCCCGGGAACGCGGGGGTTCCTTCTCCAGGGCCCGCTGGAGCTCCTCGATGCGGCTCTCGCTGGTGTGCCAGACGCGGGCGGGCCCGTCACCGCCGCCGCGTACGGTCGCCTCGTCCTCCAGCCAGATCGCGCACCAGTCGGCGAGCCGGGGCACGATGAGCTGGCCGGTGAGGGCGGCGACCAGGTTCTCGTCGAGCTGTCCGGCCAGCAGGTCGGAGGCTTCGGCGAGGAAGGTCAGCGCGCCCCTGCCGAGCCAGTCCCGGTCGCCCGCGGCGCGCTGCGGCTGCGGGGCGAGGGCCTCGGCGGCGACCAGGGCGGGGGCGGGCGCCGGGCCGTCGGGTTCCTCTGCTCCACCGGGCGGCAGACGGGCCCAGACGGTCTTGCGGCCGGTGCGGTAGGTGACGCCCCAGGACTCGGCGAGGGTGGCGACCAGCCGCAGTCCGCGGCCGTGCTCGGGGGTCTCGTACGGGGTGTCGTCGGCGGGGTCGCGCGGGGCGCGGGCGGGGTGCTGGTCGTGGACCTCCACGACGAACGCCCCGCTCTCCTCCAGCCGCCAGCCGATCTGGACCTCGGTCCCCGCGTGGACGACGGCGTTGGTGACGAGTTCGCTGACGACGGCGGTGGCGTCCTCGCCGAGCCGGGCGGCGCCGTCCGGGCCGGTGAGGCCGAGGCCGGCCCAGTCGGTGAAGGCGGCGCGCACCAGCGCCCGGGCCGTGCCGGGCGCGGCCGGACTGCCGGGGAGGGTGGCGCCGCCCTCGGCGAGGGCGCGCGTGCCGGGGGGCGCCGGCGCGTCGTCCGCTCCGGCGCCGCCCGCCCGTTGCACGGGTATGGCCGCCATGTCCATGCGGCCAGGGTGACAGACAGGCGGGGCGCGTAAGCACCGAGTCACCGAAGTGAACGATCGTGGCGGCGGACTCGGCCACCGTCCCGCCAGAAGGCGGTCATTTTCGGACGCGGCCGAAACCCGCTCCACCGGGCCGGCCGTGTCGGGCCGCCCCGGCGGACGCGGATCAGGCTTCGCGGGCCCCGCTGTACATCTCGTCGATCAGGCCCTTGTACTCCCGCTCCACCACGGGCCGCTTCAGCTTCAGGCTGGGCGTGATCTCCCCGTGCTCCACATCGAGGTCACGCGGCAGCAGCCGGAACTTCTTGATGGTCTGCCAGCGCTGCAGCCCCTCGTTGAGCTGCTTCACGAAGCCGTCCACCAGCTCGACGGTCTGCGGCGCGGCCACCACCTCGGCGTACGACTTGCCCTCCAGGCCGTTGTCGGCGGCCCACTGGAGGATGGCGGGCTCGTCGAGCGCGATGAGGGCGGTGCAGTAGTTCCGGTCGGCGCCGTGCACCAGGATGTTGGAGACGTAGGGGCAGACCGCCTTGAACTGGCCCTCGACCTCGGCGGGCGCCACGTACTTGCCGCCCGAGGTCTTGATGAGGTCCTTCTTGCGGTCGGTGATGCGCAGGTAGCCGTCGGCCGACAGCTCCCCGATGTCGCCGGTGTGGAACCAGCCGTCGGACTCCAGCACCTCGGCGGTCTTCTCCGGCTGCTGGTGGTAGCCCTCCATGACGCCGGGGCCGCGCAGCAGGATCTCGCCGTCGTCCGCGATGCGCACCTCGCAGCCGGGCATCGGCTTGCCGACCGTGCCGGTGCGGTACGCCTCGCCGGGGTTGACGAAGGAGGCGGCGGAGGTCTCGGTGAGGCCGTAGCCCTCCAGGATGTGGATGCCGGCGCCGGAGAAGAAGTAGCCGATCTCGGGGGCGAGGGCGGAGGCGCCGGAGACGCAGGCGCGCAGTCTGCCGCCGAACGCCTCGCGCAGCTTGCCGTAGACGAGGGCGTCGGCGGCCTTGTGCTTGGCGGCCAGCGCGAACGGCACGGAGGCGGTGCCGGTGCGCCGGAAGCTGTCCTGGGACACCTTGGCGTACTCGCGGGCGACCTCTGCGGCCCACTGGAAGATCTTGTACTTGGCCGCGCCGCCCTCGCGGGCCTTGGCGGCGACGCCGTTGTAGACCTTCTCGAAGATGCGCGGCACCGCGGCCATGTAGGTCGGCCGGACCACCGGCAGATTCTCGATGATCTTGTCGACGCGGCCGTCGACCGCGGTGACGTGACCGACCTCGATCTGGCCGGAGGTGAGCACCTTGCCGAAGACGTGGGCGAGCGGCAGCCAGAGGTACTGCACGTCCTCGGCCGTGCACAGGCCGGTCGACGCGATGGCCTTCGCCATGTAGGCCCAGTTGTCGTGCGGCAGCCGCACGCCCTTGGGGCGGCCGGTGGTGCCGGAGGTGTAGATCAGGGTGGCCAGCTGGTCGCGGGTGATCGCGCCGACCCGCTCCTTGATCAGCTCGGGGTGCTGCTCCAGGTAGGCGGCGCCGCGCTTCTCCAGCTCGGCGAGGGTGATCACCCAGTCGCCGGTCTCGGCGCCCTCGGGGTCGATCACGACGACCTTGGTCAGCGCGGGCAGCTCGGCCCGGCGCTCGACCGCCTTGGCGACCTGGGCGGCGTCCTCGGCGATCAGCACCCGGCTCTCGGAGTCGGAGAGGATGAACGACGACTCGTCGGCGTTGGTCTGCGGATAGACCGTGGTGGTGGCACCGCCCGCGCACATGATGCCGAGGTCGGCCAGAATCCACTCGACCCGGGTCGAGGAGGCGAGCGCGACGCGCTGCTCGGGCTCGATCCCCAGCTCGATCAGGCCGGCCGCGATCGCGTTCACCCGCTCCGCCGCCTGGCTCCAGTTCAGCGACCGCCACTCGTCGGGGCCCTCGCCGGAGTCCGCCGGGACCGGGTACCGGTAGGCCTCGGCGTCCGGTGTGGCCGCCACGCGCTCCAGGAAGAGGGCCGCCACGGACGGCGGACGGTTCTCGATCAGGGTCTGTGTGTCGCTCACGACATCCTCCGGGGCCCGCGACGGTGCGGCTGACTCGGTGCGGCTGGGTGGACTCACGCTGGTTCGAAGCTGTTGTTTAACCCGCGAGTAACTAGCGAGCAGGGTTCAGGGTAAGGGGCGACCGGCCACGACGTAAGAGGTCACGGCCTGTCACTTGGCACAGGCACCCGGACGAGATCACCGCCGGCACGCCCCCGCGTACGAACGGGGGCCCGCCGTACTTGTGTACGGCGGGCCCCGATTCACCCGTTTCGCTCCGGCGGCCCGGCGCCGGTGCGGTTACTTCTTGCCCTTGCCCGAGCTTCCGGCGCTGTCGTCGCTGGAGAGCACCGCGATGAACGCCTCCTGGGGAACCTCCACGGAACCCACCATCTTCATCCGCTTCTTGCCCTCCTTCTGCTTCTCCAGCAGCTTCCGCTTACGGGAGATGTCACCGCCGTAGCACTT
This sequence comes from Streptomyces sp. NPDC046860, assembly GCF_040645115.1. Lineage (NCBI taxonomy): Bacteria > Bacillati > Actinomycetota > Actinomycetes > Kitasatosporales > Streptomycetaceae > Streptomyces > Streptomyces sp. NPDC046860. Next base: position 184,024 of record NZ_JBEYXQ010000012.1, read on the forward strand.
GGCGAGGACGTCCTTGCGGATGGCGCGGATGGTCTCGCGGGCGATGACCCGCGAACCGATGGCGGCCTGGATCGGGACCTCGAACGCCTGCCGCGGGATCAGCTCGCGCAGCTTGGCGACGAGCCGGACACCGTAGGCGTACGCCTGGTCCTTGTGGGTGACCGCCGAGAAGGCGTCCACCTTGTCGCCGTGCAGCAGGATGTCGACCTTGACCAGGCTGGACGCCTGCTCGCCGGTGGGCTCGTAGTCCAGGGAGGCGTAGCCGCGGGTCTTGGACTTGAGCTGGTCGAAGAAGTCGAAGACGATCTCCGCGAGCGGCAGCGTGTAGCGGATCTCGACCCGGTCCTCGGAGAGGTAGTCCATGCCGAGCAGGGTGCCGCGCCGGGTCTGGCACAGCTCCATGATCGAGCCGATGAACTCGGACGGCGCGAGGATCGTGGCGCGCACGACCGGCTCGTACACATCCGCGATCTTGCCCTCGGGGAACTCGCTCGGGTTGGTCACCGTGTGCTCGGTGCCGTCCTCCATGTCCACGCGGTAGACCACGTTGGGCGCGGTGGCGATGAGGTCGAGGCCGAACTCGCGCTCCAGCCGCTCCCGGACCACGTCCAGGTGCAGCAGGCCGAGGAAGCCGACGCGGAAACCGAAGCCGAGGGCGGCGGAGGTCTCCGGCTCGTAGACCAGGGCGGCGTCGTTGAGCTGGAGCTTGTCCAGCGCCTCGCGCAGCTCGGGGTAGTCCGAGCCGTCCAGCGGGTACAGGCCCGAGAAGACCATCGGCTTCGGGTCCTTGTAGCCGCCGAGCGCCTCGGTCGCGCCCTTGTGCAGGGAGGTGATCGTGTCACCGACCTTGGACTGCCGGACGTCCTTCACGCCGGTGATGAGGTAGCCCACCTCACCCACGCCCAGGCCGTCCGCCGGGAGCATCTCGGGCGAGCTGACACCGATCTCCAGCAGCTCGTGGCTCGCGCCGGTCGACATCATCTTGATGCGCTCACGCTTGTTGAGCTGGCCGTCGACGACACGGACGTACGTCACGACGCCCCGGTAGGAGTCGTAGACCGAGTCGAAGATCATCGCGCGGGCGGGGGCGTCCGCGTTCCCGACCGGGGCCGGGATCTCCTTCACGACCCGGTCCAGCAGCGCGTCCACGCCGAGGCCGGTCTTCGCGGAGACCTTCAGCACGTCGTCGGGGTCGCAGCCGACCAGGTTCGCCAGCTCCTCGGCGAACTTCTCCGGCTGCGCGGCCGGGAGGTCGATCTTGTTCAGCACCGGGATGATCTTGAGGTCGTTCTCCATCGCCAGGTACAGGTTGGCGAGCGTCTGCGCCTCGATGCCCTGTGCGGCGTCGACCAGGAGGACGGTGCCCTCACAGGCGGCCAGCGAGCGCGAGACCTCGTAGGTGAAGTCGACGTGGCCCGGCGTGTCGATCATGTTGAGGATGTGCGTCGTGCCCTGGTCGGGGCCCTCGGTGGGGGCCCAGGGCAGACGCACCGCCTGGGACTTGATCGTGATGCCGCGCTCGCGCTCGATGTCCATCCGGTCGAGGTACTGAGCACGCATCTGCCGCTGCTCGACGACGCCGGTCAGCTGGAGCATCCGGTCGGCGAGCGTGGACTTGCCGTGGTCGATGTGCGCGATGATGCAGAAGTTGCGGATCAGAGCCGGCGCGGTACGGCTCGGCTCGGGCACATTGTTAGGGGTCGCGGGCACGCAGGGTCCTGTCTCTTGAGGCGCCTTATGCCTCGGGTCGGATCTATACGTAGACACCATGGTCCCACGGAGAGCGACCAGGGAACGTTTTGGGCCGCCGCCGGGGCCGCTGGTACTGTAGAGCGCTGTGCCTCATGCCCTCTCAGCGCGAGGCGCGACGATAAATTTCTGGATCACCGGCGCGGGACCTTCACGGGGCCCGTGCCTGAACCTGTAAAGGCTCCTTTCGTGGCGAACATCAAGTCCCAGATCAAGCGGATCAAGACCAACGAGAAGGCTCGGCTGCGCAACAAGGCCGTCAAGTCCTCCCTGAAGACCGCGATCCGCAAGGCCCGCGAGGCCGCTGCCGCGGGTGACGTCGAGAAGGCCACCGAGTACCAGCGCGCTGCCGCGCGTCAGCTCGACAAGGCCGTCTCGAAGGGCGTCATCCACAAGAACCAGGCCGCCAACAAGAAGTCGGCGCTCTCGGCCAAGGTCGCGGACCTCAAGGGCTGAACCTCCTTCTGATCTGACCGCCGGAGGGACTCAGAGCGGGCCCTCTCTATCCGCTCCCGTCCGGCATCCCGGAGCCACACGCGGCCTGCGTTCGCCACGCGGGTGTGGCTCCAGCAAGCTTCACCGAGAACCCCGTCACCCTCCTTACCGGGAGGGGACGGGGTTCTCTGCATGTCTGGGGGGGAGCGGCTCTAGTCGTCCTCGCGGAGTCTGCGCCAGATGCGGGTGCGGTGCAGCACGTAGAGGGAGACGACCAGGACCAGCGCCTGCAGTCCCACCGCCAGCAGCCAGAACTCGTCCCGGCTGGCCAGCTTGTCGGTGAGGAAGGTGAAGTTCATCCCGAAGAACCCGGTGAGGAACGACAGCGGCAGGAAGATCACCGACACGATGGCCAGCCGGTTGATCACACCGTTCTGCTCGCCCGCGACCAGCGAGGAGTAGCTGGCGAAGGCCCGCCGGGTCGCCTCCTGGAGCGATTCGATGTCCGCGAGCACCAGCCGTCCGCTGGTCTGGAACTCCCGGGCGAGCCGCTGCCGCTGCTCGGGGAACGAGGGGTTCATCATCCGCCGGGTGAGCACCTCGTCGGTCAGCTCCAGGAAGGGCCGCAGGAAGTGGTGGAGGAGGGCGGAGCGGCGGCGCAGCGACGACAGGCGGGCTACCTGTTCGGGATTCCGCTCCTCGAACATGTCGTCCTCCAGCTCCTCGGTCTCCAGCAGCGCCTCCACGGCCGCCCGGCGGAAGCTGCCCAGCGCCTCCCCGAGCAGGAGGAAGAGCACGGCCACGGGATCGGCCGGCCGTTCGTGACGCAGCGCGAGGGGCAGCAGGTGCCCCAGGCCCGCCTGTCCCCGGTGCACGGAGGCGAGGAAGGTCTCCGTGACCACCGCGTGGATGTGCACGATCCGCTCCCCGTTCACCACGGGGATGACGAACCCGGCCCGGTCGCCCAGGTAGTCGGCCCTCGGGGGCTCGTCCGCCCGCCCGAACCAGTCCAGGCTCTCGGTGTCGAGACCCAGCCGGTCGGCGACCGACCGCTCCTCGGCCTCGCTCTCCTCCGCCGCCCGCGTGTCCGCCCCCGGCTCCGGAACCTCGGGGAGTTCGACGTCGACGAGCACGAAGGGGTCCAGGGCCAGCCGTTCGCGCGCCTGAGCGGCATCGGTCCGGGTGAGGGTCGCCTCCGGCATCGACACCACCGTTACGATCATCGCCCCTCGCTCCTCGTCCCGAAGCCCGCGGCCTCAAGCGTCGGCGCGCTCCGCAGCTCCCGCACGCGCAGGCACTCGTATGCGCGCGCGGACGAGCCGAACGGATGACGGAGCGGGGCGGGGTGGAGCGGGGCGGGGTGGAGCGGGGCGGGCGGGACGGAAGTCCGCCGGCCCGACGGGGTACGGCCCCTGGTTCCCGCCGCGCCCTCTTACGCCCGGCCCCGCGACCGGGCCGCCCTGGCGATGGTCACGACCGCCTTCTCCAGCGCGTACTCAGGGTCGTCGCCTCCGCCCTTCACGCCCGCGTCGGCCTCCGCGACCGCGCGCAGCGCGACGGACACCCCGTCCGGGGTCCAGCCCCGCATCTGCTGGCGGACCCGGTCGATCTTCCAGGGGGGCATCCCCAGCTCACGGGCGAGGTCGGCCGGACGCCCGCCGCGCGCGGAGGACAGCTTGCCGATGGCCCGTACGCCCTGGGCCAGCGCGCTGGTGATCAGCACCGGTGCCACGCCGGTCGACAGGGACCAGCGCAGCGCCTCCAGCGCCTCCGCCGTACGCCCCTCCACCGCCCGGTCGGCGACGGTGAAACTGGATGCCTCGGCCCGGCCGGTGTAGTACCTGCCGACCACGGCCTCGTCGATGGTGCCCTCGACGTCGGCCACGAGCTGGGTCACCGCCGAGGCCAGCTCACGCAGGTCGCTGCCGATCGCGTCGACCAGGGTCTGGCACGCCTCGGGCGTCGCGGAGCGCCCGGACTCCCGGAACTCGGTCCGCACGAACGCCAGCCGGTCGGCGGGCTTGGTCATCTTCGGGCAGGCGACCTCCCGGGCGCCGGCCTTGCGCGCCGCGTCCAGCAGGCCCTTGCCCTTGGCCCCGCCCGCGTGCAGCAGGACGAGGGTGATCTCCTCGGCGGGCGAACCCAGGTACGCCTTGACGTCCTTGATCGTGTCGGCGGAGAGATCCTGGGCGTTGCGTACGACCACGACCTTGCGCTCGGCGAAGAGCGAGGGACTGGTCAGCTCGGCGAGGGTGCCGGGCTGCAGCTGGTCCGGGGTGAGGTCGCGTACGTCCGTGTCGGCGTCGGCGGCCCGGGCGGCGGCCACCACCTCCCGCACGGCGCGGTCGAGCAGGAGGTCCTCCTGGCCGACGGCGAGGGTCACCGGGGCGAGAGGGTCGTCATTCGCAGTCTTTCTTGCCATCCCTCACAGCATCCCACGCGGCACCGACAACGAGCCGGTCCGCGCGGTAGGGAGTAGGCCGGGGCCGCGGGGGCTCACGGCTCCTCGCGCCAGCCGTCCCACTCGGCCGCGAAGGCGTCCAGCTCGGCGGGGTCCAACCGCTCCGCCTCGTCCCGCAGGACCACCAGCCACTGGGCGTCCTCGGCGTCGTCCTCGCCGGCCAGCGCGTCCCGTACGAGCCGGGGCTCCTCGTCCGTGCCGAACCGCGCTCCGAGCGCCTCGGCCGCCTCCTCGGCGGCGTCACGGTCGGGCAGCACCAGCACATGTCTCACATCACTCACCGGGCCATTCTCCGGCATGCCCCGGAACCCGGGACGGGCGGGCGTCGGCCGGGGCAGCCCCTCGGGACGGGCGGGCGCCGGTCCGGGTCAGACCCTCGGCACGGGCGGGCGTCGGCCCTGGGGTCAGACCCTCGGGACGATCTGCACGTCCAGGTCGATCCGGATGCTCGGGCCGATCGCCGCGATGCCGCGCGCCAGCAGGGTCTGCCAGTTGATCGTGTAGTCGTCCCGGTGGAGTTCGGCGGTGGCCCGGCAGGCGGCGCGCGTCTCGCCCTCCATGCCGTGGCCGAGCCCGAGGTACTCGGTGTCGAGGGTGACGGTGCGGGTCACGCCGTGCAGCGAGAACGCGCCGGTGACGGCCCAGCGGTTGCCGCCCCGGCGGACGAACCGCTCGCTGTAGAACTCCAGCGTCGGGTACCGCCCCACGTCGAGGAAGTCGGGCGAGCGCAGATGGTCGTCGCGCATCCGGACACCGGTGTCGATGGAGGCCGCGTCGATCACCACGTGCATCGCCGAGTTCTCCACCCGGTCGGCGATCCGTACCGCGCCCGCGAAGGAGTTGAACCGCCCGTGGATACGGGCCAGTCCGATGTGCCGCGCGGTGAAGACGATGGAGGAGTGGAACGCGTCGATGTCCCAGTCGCCCCGCATCGGAGGGTCGGTCGGGGGCGCCAGCTGGAGGGTCACGTCGCCGAGGGAGGCGAGGGAGTTCTCCGCGACCATGGCCGTGGCGCGGTAGGGGGTGTACCCCTCGGCGGACACCGCGAGCCGGTACTCGCCGGCCGGGAGCGTCGCCATGAAGGAGCCGTAGGGGTCGGTGCCGCCGGTGACCACCTTGCGGCCCCGGCTGTCGCTGACGGTGAACTCGGCGGAGGCCAGCGGGTGGTTGACCGGGTCGAGCACCCGGCAGCTCAGCACCCCCGCGTCGGCCGGTGTGCGCAGCGCCGCCAGGGGGCTCGTCCGGTGGTCCCGGTCCGTTCGTTTCTCCAGCCACCGGCCGAACATGTACGCCACTCCCGTGCGCCTCGACATCCTTTATCCACCGAAGGTTCATTCGATCACCGATGTGAGTTTCGAGCAAAACGGGCCCACATCACGGGAGTACGGCCCATGCGCCGGAACTCACCCGAATTGGCCGCGCCGCCCGAAGTCCCGCACCGCGGGCACGGCGTCCAGCCCGATCCCGAACCCGTCCCGGTACGCCGCGAGCACCTCCTCGTCCGTCCCCAGCTCCCGCACCTCCTTGCGCCCGCTCGCGTCCGTTGTCGTCGACGTCCGTCCACTGAGGGTGATCCGCCCGCCGTCCGCCGTGATCCGGGAACACACCAGGGACCGGGTGAAGTGCGACTCCGGCGAGGTGGAGTGCCACCAGGCGCCAGCGCGAAAGTCCGGGAGCGTCCGGGGCCGCGTCTCCAGCCGGTACTGCGGGCTGCCGTCACGCAGGACGTCGAGGTCCCCGCCGCCCGCCTCCACCACCCGGAACGTGCCACCCGGGTCCGACTGGTCCCCGCGCTCACCGAAGGCCAGCGGACCGTGGCTGTGCGCGCCGAAGCCCACGTCGGCGATCAGGTCGCCGCCGTCCACCGTCCCCACCCGCAGGGCGAGATGGTCGTACGGGATGCCGAGCCGCCCCTCACCACCGTGCACCCGGCCCGCGAGCAACTGGACCTCGTAGCCGAGCGCGGCCAGCAACAGGGCGAAGGCGCCGTTGAGTTCGTAGCAGAAGCCGCCCCGTCGGGCCCCGACCACCTTGTCCAGCAGCGCTTCCTCCGCCAGGACGACCGGCTCGCCCAGGTGGACCGACAGGTTCTCGAAGGGGACCGTACGCAGGTGGCGCAGGTGCAGATCGCGCAGGGCGGCGGTGGTAGGGCTCGCGGGGCGCTCCGCGCCGAGGCGCCGGAGGTAGGCATCGGTCCGGGTGGGGTTCATGCGCCCAGTGTGGTGGGCGGTGGGCGCTCAGTCCCGCATGTCGTCATCGTCGACCCGGAGTCGGTGGTGCGGACCGCGAATGCGGGAGAAGCTCCGATGACCACGGGCTGTCTTCGCCATGGCAGCCCGAACGGTGTTGGAGGACGAAGGCCATCCACTGGCTGGGCCTAATTCAGGGGCAACTGAGCCAACATGACGGCGTACACCGGAGAGTCCGGGAAGGGCCGGCGTTCACCGACCTTTCTGAATCCCCACTCCTCATAAAGGGATTGCACACGCGGGTGGGTCACGTCGACCAGGAGGACCACGAGATCCTCGAGCCGGTTCTCGAAGAGCGCGCGGGTGAGTGCGTCCGAGACGCCCTGCTTTCGCCTGGAGGGGTGGACGGCCAGCTCGGAGAAGGCGAACGTCCGGTGCTTCTCGGGGACCTCCTCGACGTACTCCCGCCACCACTCCCGGCCCTCGTCCGACGGTGCGCCGTAAGCGAAGCCCACCGACTCATCACCGTCGTACGCGATCACGCAGGCGTAGCCCTCCTTGCCGCCCCAGTGATCCACGAACCAGGGGAACTTCTTCTTGAAATCGTCGTCCCGGTCGGGCCCGGCTGCCGCGGCGTGCAGGTCGATGATCGTCTGACGGATCTCCGCCAGGTTCTCGGTACCGAAGTGTCGGATGTCCAGCCCAGCGGCGCTCACAGTCGGCTCCATTCCGTGCGGTAGCGGTCGCCCCACTCTCGGGCGACCCTGGCGTCAGGCGCAAGGGTGATCAAGTCGCGGTAGTAGTCACCGAGGAGAGATCGCATTCGTCCGGGGATCGGGTGTCCGGACATGAGGGTGAACACCGTGGCGGCCGTGGAACACGCCTGGTCGACGTCGCGCTGGTGGAGCTGTGCCAGAGCGAGCCGGGTGGTGGCCAGGGCACGGTTCCTCTTGAACTCCTTCGGGATCGCTGCAAGGGCCCTGTGGGAGGCTGCCTCGGACTCGACGGCATCTCCGATACGGTCCCGGACGATCGCCGTCATCGCCATCAGCTCAGCCGGCCCGTAGAAGGCCATCCAGCTCGGGGCGGGCTCGGATGCGTTCGCCTTGCTCAGGGCATCCTGTGCGTATCCCATGGACCGCAAAGCGGCCCGCCCGTCACCGAGGTTGGCGTTACCGATGGCTGTACGAGCATGGGCCAGGGAGGCGAAAAGGGGAGCCCTCCGGGCGATGGCCGTTTCCTGCGCCGCGTAGCCCGCATCGACGGCTTCGGCGAACTCCTCCCGGTGGTGGGCGAGCATCGCGTACGAGTTCCATACCCTCATCTCGGCAACCGGGTCCCTGGCCATCCCGGCCAGGTACAGGGCACGGCCGAGAAGCTGGGAAGCCCGGTCCATCCGCCGGGCGTCGATGGCGCTCCAGGCGGCCGTGGCCGTGTAGTCGGCGGCCACGGAGAAGAGCCTCTGACGGATGCGCTGGGTGGCCCCGAGCCTCTGCTTCGCCAGGGCTTCTTCGGCCCCGGAGAGCGCGGCACGCTCCAGGCCCTCGTGACCGCCTCTGCTGCGATCCACCTCCATCAAGGCGTCCAGGCCCTGGCGGAGACGGATGACGTCGGAGGTGCCGACTTGGGGAGGGGCTCCGCCGAAAGGAGCGACCACGGAGGCGGTCGTGCCGCTCGCAGCGGCGAGGAAGTTCCTGCGGTCCACAGGGTCCTCCGGAGAGTTCGAGGGGCGCCGTCGCGCTGATGGCCTGAACCCCAGCTTCTCGGCCCTATACCCGAATACTGCCTCCAGGGCCTCCCGTTGACGGGGGTGAGGCCAGCGAGTCCTTCCGGTCACCCAGTTCCGGACGGTCCTGTCGCTGACCGTGCCCTCGTGCCCGGCGCGGATCAAGTGGTCGTTCACCCGCTCGGCCAACTCGGTCTGGGTGAACCCTCTTTCCTTCATGGCGCTGATGAGGCTCTCGTTCCCCTCCACGTACTCACGGTAGTGAATGAGTGCCCGTCAGTGAGGTGGAAGCGCGCGAAATTTCCGGTCCCCCCACATACGCGCGGCGTCAGTCTTTCCTGCTGCCGCAGGCCAGGCGGCCGTTGACTGAAGCGACGACGCAGCCGCTCCGGAGCGACCCGGTACGCGGTTCCCATACCGACTCGAGGTCTCGATGACAGTGACCGTCACACCCCGCCCCACGGGGCATCCCGGGTACTCTCAGACCCTCCGCCGGCAACCGGAAAGTGCCGCCGAGGCGCGCAGGCTCATTAGGACCGCTCTCACGGCGTGGCGTATGGACGGGCTGGTCGAGGACGCCGTCACCGTGGCTTCGGAGCTGGTCGCCAACTCCGTCGAGCACGCCCGCTGCGCTTCGATCCGTCTGATCGTCGGGCGGCCGACGGCGGACACGGTCCGGCTGGGCGTGATCGACCGGTCGAAGGTTCTGCCGATCCTCCGGACCGAGTTCACCGGCGTCCCGTTACGGGGGCGCGGCCTCCTGATCGTGGACAGGCTGACGACCCGGTGGGGCACCGAGCTGTACCCGTGGGGCAAGCAGGTGTGGGGCGAGCTGTGGGCGGAGGGGCGATGAAGGACGGCAAGCCCTGGGTGGGTGACGCGGTGCACGACGGGGCCACCGGCAGGAAGGCCATCGTGACCGATGTTCAAGGAGGCGAAGCGTACGTCCTCCGGCCCCATGCCGGTGGTGGCCCGGCGTGGGTCGCCAAGGACGCGGAGAAGCTGACCGTAATCACCCGCGATCAGGCGTAGGCCGGCTGTCTCTCCCTCAGTCCCGCATCACCTTCATCCAGCCATGTGGTCCCCCTGTACCGGTCAACGCGAGCGCCCCGTCCCGGTCCGTGCGGAGCACCGTGGCTCCGGTGGAGCGGAGGGCTGTCACGGTAGAAGGGGCCGGGTGGCCATACGGGTTTCCGGTGCCACAAGAGATGAGGGCTACGCGCGGGGCGGCGAGGTGGAGGAGGTCGGGGTCCTGGTAGGCGGAGCCGTGGTGGGCGACCTTCAGGACGTCCACGTGGGAGAGGTCGGCTGCCTCGGGGGTACGCAGCAGCTCTTGCTGGGCGGGAGGTTCCAGGTCGCCGAGGAGGAGCAGGCGCAGGCCGGCGGTGCGGACGAGGAGGGCGACGCTGGCGTCGTTCGGGGCGTCCGGCGGCACATGGCCGGACGGGGGCCACAGCACCTGCCAGCCGAGGGGGCCCGCGCGGCGTTCCTCGCCCGCCGCCGCCGTGGTCAGGGGGATGTGGTGGGCGGCGGCCTCGCGGCGTACCGACTCGGCCTGGTCGGCGGGTTCGGCGAAGGTCGTGGTCTCGATGGCGGCTACCGTGCGGCCTCGCAGCACTCCGGAGAGTCCTCCTACGTGGTCCGCGTGGAAGTGGGTCAGAACGAGCAGGGGGATGCGGGTGATGCCCAGCTCACGCAGACAGCGGTCGACCGGTGCCGGGTCGGGTCCGGCGTCCACGACGACAGCGGTGCCCGGTCCGGCGGACAGCACAGCGGCGTCGCCCTGGCCCACGTCACACAGGGCGAACCGCCAGTCCGGCGGGGGCCAGCCGGTGACCGCGCGGGTCAGCGGGGCGGGCCGTACGACCACCAGCAGGAGGAGCAGGGCGAGCGCCCCGCACCACCAGGGGTGCCGGATCAGGCGTCGCCCGAGGAGTACGAGGGCCACGGTGACGACCGCCAGGAGCAGCGCCCCCGGCCAACCGCCCGGCCAGTCCACGCCCGCGCCGGGCTGCGCCGCCCCGGTACGGGCCACGGCGGCGATCCACCCGGCCGGCCAACCCGCCGACCATGCCAGCGCCTTGGCCAGCGGCATCGACACCGGGGCCGCCGCCAGCGCCGCGAAGCCGAGCACGGTCGCGGGGGCCACGGCCGCCTCCACCAGCAGGTTGCACGGCACCGCCACCAGGCTCACCCGGGCCGACAGCACCGCCACGACCGGCGCGCACACGGCCTGCGCCGCCGCGGCCGCCGCCAGCCCCTCCGCGAGCCGGGCCGGCACCCCGCGCCTCAGCAGGGCCCCGCTCCAGCGCGGCGCCAGCAGGAGCAGGGCTCCGGTCGCCAGCACGGAGAGGACGAAGCCGTAACTCCGGCTCAGCCAGGGGTCGTAGAGGACCAGCAGGAGCACGGCCGCGGCCAGCGCCGGTACGAGCGATCTACGGCGCCCGGTCGCCAGGGCCAGCAGGGCGACCGCACCGCACGCCGCCGCCCGCAGCACGCTGGGGTCGGGGCGGCACACGATCACGAAGGCCAGGGTCAGCGCGCCCGCGAGCAGGGCGGTGGTGCGCAGGGACAGGCCCAGCAGGGGTGCGAGTCCCCGGCGTTCGGCCAGGCCCGCCATGCCCGGTGGGCCGATGAGCAGGGCGAGCAGGATCGTGAGGTTGCTCCCGGAGACGGCCAGGGTGTGCGCGAGGTCGGTCGCCTTGAAGGCGTCGTCCAGCTCGGGGGTGATGCGCGAGGTGTCCCCGACGACCAGGCCCGGTAGCAACGCCCGTGCGTCCGGCGGAAGTTCCCCGGTCGCCTCGCGCAGCCCGGCCCTGAGGCGCCCCGCCAGCCGCTGCGGCGCGGTGGGTCCCGCCACGACGACCGGAGTCGGCAGGCTCCGGACGCGCAGCACGGCGGCGGTACGGTCACCGGCCGTCGTCGCGGGGGCCAGCCTGCCGGTCAGGCGGAGCCGGGTGGAGGGGAGCAGCCGGAGCCAGGCGGCACGTGCCTCGGGTCCGGCACCTCGCGCTCCGGGCGCCGGTACGTTCGCGTCCACTACGAGAAGTACCGGGCTTCGAGTGAGGGTTCCCTCCCCCACCCTTCGTACCTCACCCCGCGCCAACACCCCCACCGGCGACGCATGATCCCCCCGCACCCGGGGCCTGCTCAGCCACGGGTCGCCGGTCAGCTCCACCTCGACCGCCACCGTGCCGAATCTCCGCGCCACTTCCGGCACCGGTCCGCACCGTACGTCCGCCCCGTGCAGCCCCGCCGAGACGGCGGACGCGGCGACACACAGCAGCACTGCCGCGACCGGAGCGCGATACCGGGCGGAACCCACCCTGAGCAGCGCGACCCCGACGGCGAGGCACACGCCCGCCACGCCCAGGCTCCACACCGGCGGAACATCCAGGACCACGGCGGCCGTTGCCCACGCGGCGAGCGCGGGCCCCGCTAGCCGCAGGTCGACCGGGCCCTCCTGACGAGGATGGGAGTCGCCCTTCCAGCCGGGGTCGGACTCGGCCCTCATGGCCCCACCCGTGCCCGGAGGTCCGAGAAACGGCGGTCGCCGATGCCGTCCACCTGGCGCAGCTCGTCCACCGAGCGGAAACCGCCGTGCTGGGCGCGGTAGTCGATGATGCGCTGGGCAAGCACCGGGCCCACGCCGGGCAGCGTGTCGAGCTGCTCGACCGTCGCCGTGCCGAGCGAGACCGGAGCCGAAGGCCCCGCACCGGCCGCCGCAGCACCAGCAACCGGACCAGCCCCCATACCCGGCCCCGCCCCCACACCCACCGCGGACGGAGCGCCCGACGCCCCCACCACGATCTGCTCCCCGTCCACCAGGAAGCGAGCCCGGTTCAGCCCTTCCGCCCGCACCCCTTCCCGCACTCCCCCGGCGGCCTTCAGCGCGTCGGCCACCCGCGACCCCGCCGGCAGCCGTTTGATGCCCGGATCACGCACCTTGCCGCTGACGTCGACCACGATCCGCGCCCCCGGCGTCCCGGTCGCGGCAACGAAACCGGCACCACCACCGCCACCGGTATCAACCCCCGCCCCCTTCTCCCGCGCCGGAGCCTCGCGCACCGTCCGAGGCGCGCTCACGTTCTCCGTGCGCCCGCTCCAGAAGTGCTGGGCGGCGAGCACGGCGGCCAACGCCAGCACCACACCGAGCGCGAGCACTCCCCGCCGATCCACCCCGCACCGCGCCAGCACCCACACCGGCACCCGGTCCCGCAGCGCGAGCCCGATCCCGGCCCGCTCGGACCCCTCGGCCCGCTCAACCCGCCCGGAATCAGCGGCCTGACCCTCGTTACCCGCCCCTCCCGGCGGACCGCTCCCCGACTCCCCCACCCACTCCCGCGGGGCCTCACCGAACAACTGCCCTGCCCGCCGCCGCACTTCCTCCCCCGGAACCGGCGCGCGAGGGCGCGCCCTCCGGCCCCGCTCGGGCGGACGCCGGTGCCGCACGCGGCTGTCGGAGGAAGGTCCCCTGCCGGGACCGCTGGTCGCGGTGGCCGTACGAGTCGTGGCCTTAGAAGTCGTGGCCGTACGGGTCAGTGAGCGAAGTGTCATGACCCGAGGATGGGACACTTCGCCTTCACAAGTGGATCTTGCTCGATTCCGGTGGAAAGACAGCCCGTTGTGGACAACTCCGCCACCCGCACGGGTGGAAAGGGCGCCTCAGCGCGGCGAGACCACGACCCCCAGCAGCCCGGGCCCCGTGTGCGCCCCGATCACCGCGCCCACCTCGCTGACATGCAACTCCGCCAGGCCGGGCACCCGTTCACGCAGCCGCTCCGCCAGCACCCCGGCCCGCTCGGGCGCGGACAGGTGGTGGACGGCGATGTCCACCTCCGCGCCGCCCGCCCGCTCCACCACGATCTCCTCCAGTCGGGCGATCGCCTTCGAGGCCGTGCGCACCTTCTCCAGCAGCTCGATCCGCCCGTTCTCCAGCCGCAGCAGCGGTTTGACCGCGAGGGCGGAGCCGAGGAGGGCCTGGGCGGTTCCGATGCGGCCGCCCCTGCGGAGGTAGTCGAGGGTGTCGACGTAGAAGTGGGCGGTGGTGCCCGCGGCGCGTTTCTCGGCGGCCGTCACCGCCTCGTCGACCGTGCCCTCGGTCTCCGCGGCCTCGGCGGCGGACAGTGCGCAGAAGCCGAGTGCCATGGCGACCATGCCGGTGTCCACGACCCGGACCGGTACCGGCGCCTCACGGGCCGCCAGCACCGCGGCGTCGTAGGTGCCGGACAGCTCGGCGGACAGGTGGAGCGAGACGATGCCGTCCACGCCCGTGTCCGCGATCTCGCGGTAGGTACGGGCGAACTCCTCCGGTGCGGGGCGGGAGGTGGTGACCGCGCGCCGCTTCTGCAGGGCCTGGGCCAGGGAGCGGGTGGAGATCTCGGTGCCCTCTTCGAGCGCCCGGTCGCCGAGGACCACGGTCAGCGGCACCGAGGTGATGCCGTGGCGCTCCATCAGCCCCGGCGGCAAGTAGGCCGTTGAATCGGTGACGATAGCGACATGGCGGGACATGAGCTGGAGGTTACCTGCCGTAGCGCCGCCATGGCAGTCCGGCCCCGGAGGGGGCCGTTCCGCTCAAGCGGTGCTCTCCGGGCGCGGCTTCTTCTGCCAGGGGTGGACGGGCGGCGCCACGGGCGGGGTGATGGCGGGCTGGGGCTCCGCCTCCCGGGGCCAGGTCTGGCGCCGGGACGCGGCGTCCTTGGCGGCCGGGGCCTCGGGCCAGGGAGCGGCGGCTGGTGCCTGCTCGGTGGTCCAGTGCCGCAGGGCGCCCGCCTCGATGTCGATCTGGGTGCTGAGGGCGTCCAGGTCGTCCTCGGCGAAGCGGCTCGCGCGGTCGCGGGCGGCCCAGCGCAGGGAGTCGGCGGAGGCGGTGATGCGCTCGGTCCGGGTGCGCAGCTCGGGGAGACGGGCGGTGAGCGTGGCCCGGTCGGGCTCGGACTCCAGGTGCCTGAGGACGACGTCCAGCTCGCGGCCGTGCGCGCTGAGGCGCTCGAAGAGACCAAGGGACTCCTTCAGCGACGCGTCCTCGGGCGGGCCCGCGTGCAGCGCGTCCTGGGTGGCGCGCATCGAGGTGCGCAGGGTGAGGCGGAGCTGGGCGATCTCGCCGGCGGGGCCGGGGCGGGTGAGCGACTTGGCGCGCAGGGTGTGGTCCTCGACGGTGCGGCGGCCCTGGGCGATGGTGCGGTCCACTCCGCGCTTGGCGGCGCCGACCGCCTTCACCGTGGCGTAGGCGCCGAGGGCGACGAGCAGCACGAAGAGCACGGCGAACACGGTGATCACTGCTTCCATGACGCGTCCTCCTCATGGGCGGCCCCGAGCCGCCTCGCTCGGCGCGGCTTCGCTCTCCACGGTAAACGCAGCGGGCAGGCCCCGGGTTCCCCCGGAACCCGGAACCTGCCCGTAGGGGATCACCCCGACACCCGGCGGACCGGGTGTTCTGCCGGGGCGGGACCTCAGCCGCTGACGATGTTGACCAGCTTCGGCGCGCGCACGATCACCTTGCGGACCGGTGCGCCGCCCAGCGCGGCGACGACCTTCTCGTCGGCCAGCGCGGCCTTCTCCAGCTCCTCGTCGGAGATGGCCGGCGGCACCTCCAGGCGGGCCTTGACCTTGCCCTTGATCTGCACGACGCAGGTCACGGTGTCGTCGACCAGGTACCGGGGGTCGGCGACCGGGAAGTCCTGGTGGACGACGGAGTCGGTGCGGCCCAGCTTGCGCCACAGCTCCTCGGCGATGTGCGGGGCCAGCGGGGCGATCATGAGCACCAGCGGCTCGGCGACCGCGCGGGGCAGCTCACCGGCGCTGCCGTACGCCTTGGTCAGGTGGTTGTTCAGCTCGGTGACCTTGGCGATGGCGGTGTTGAAGCGCAGCCCCTCCAGGTCCTGGCCGACGCCGTCGATCGCCTTGTTCAGGGCGCGCAGCGTGTCCTCGTCGGGCGCGGCGTCGGTGACGGTGAGGGCACCGGTGTTCTCGTCGACGATGTTGCGCCACAGGCGCTGCAGCAGCCGGAACTGGCCGACGACGGCGCGGGTGTCCCAGGGGCGGGAGACGTCCAGGGGGCCCATGGCCATCTCGTACAGGCGCAGGGTGTCGGCGCCGTACTCGGCGGAGATCTCGTCCGGAGTGACGGCGTTCTTCAGGGACTTGCCCATCTTGCCCAGCAGCCGGGAGACCTTCTCGCCCTCGTGGTAGAAGGCGCCGTCGCGCTCCTCGACCTCGGCGGCGGGGACGGCGATGCCCCGGCTGTCGCGGTAGACGTAGGCCTGGATCATGCCCTGGTTGAACAGCTTGTGGAACGGCTCGGCGGAGGAGACGTGCCCCAGGTCGAACAGGACCTTGGACCAGAAGCGGGCGTACAGCAGGTGCAGCACGGCGTGCTCGGCGCCGCCGACGTACAGGTCGACACCGCCGTGCGGCATGCCCTCGCGCGGGCCCATCCAGTAGCGCTCGTTCGCGGGGTCGACCATCTCGCGGTCGTTGTGCGGGTCCAGGTAGCGGAACTCGTACCAGCAGGAGCCCGCCCAGTTGGGCATGGTGTTGGTCTCGCGGCGGTACTTCTTCGGGCCGTCGCCCAGGTCCAGGGTGACGTGGACCCAGTCCTCGTTGCGCGACAGCGGGGTCTCGGGCCGGGTGTCGGCGTCGTCCGCGTCGAAGGTGCGGGGGCTGTAGTCCTCGACCTCGGGCAGCTCCAGCGGCAGCATCGACTCGGGCAGGGCGTGGGCGATGCCGTCCTCGTCGTAGACGATCGGGAAGGGCTCGCCCCAGTAGCGCTGGCGGCTGAACAGCCAGTCGCGCAGCCGGAAGTTGACGGTGCCCTCGCCGATGCCCTGCTCGGCCAGCCAGTCGGTGATGCGGGCCTTGGCCTCGGGGACGGCCAGGCCGTCCAGGGTGACGGAGTCGCCGGCGGAGTTGACCAGCTTCGCTTCGTAGGAGGCGAAGGCGTCGTCCCAGGCGGCGGTGTCGGTGCCGCGGCCGTCGGTGGGCTCGACCACGCAGCGGATGGGCAGCTCGAAGGCGCGGGCGAAGGCGAAGTCACGCGTGTCGTGGGCGGGGACGGCCATGATGGCGCCGGTGCCGTAGCCCATCAGGACGTAGTCGGCGATGAAGACGGGGACCTGCTCGCCGTTGACCGGGTTGACCGCGAAGACGCCGGTGAAGACACCGGTCTTGTCCTTGGCCTCGGCCTGCCGCTCGACGTCGGACTTGGCGGCGGCCTGCGCGCGGTAGGCGGCGACGGCCTCGGCCGGGGTGGCGTGTCCGCCGGTCCACGCCTCGCGGGTGCCCTCGGGCCACGCGTCGGGGGTGAACTTCTCCACCAGCGGGTGCTCGGGGGCCAGCACCATGTAGGTGGCGCCGAACAGGGTGTCGGGGCGGGTGGTGAAGACGGTGATGCGCTCGCCGTCGACGGGGAAGTCGACGCGGGCGCCCTCGCTGCGGCCGATCCAGTTGCGCTGCTGCAGCTTGATGGCCTCGGGCCAGTCCAGCCCGTCCAGGTCCTCCAGCAGGCGGTCGGCGTAGGCGGTGATGCGCATGTTCCACTGGCGCAGCTTGGCCTTGAAGACCGGGTAGTTGCCGCGCTCGGAGCGGCCGTCGGCGGTGACCTCCTCGTTGGCCAGGACGGTGCCCAGGCCGGGGCACCAGTTGACCGGCGCGTCGGAGGCGTAGGCCAGCCGGAACTCGCCCAGGACGTCGGCGCGCTCGGCGGCGGTCAGCTCGCTCCACGCGCGCGTGTGGCCCGGTACGGGGCGCTCACCGGACTCGAAGAGGGCGACCAGCTCGGAGATGGGGCGGGCCTTCTTCGCGTCCTGGTCGTACCAGGAGTTGAAGATCTGGACGAAGATCCACTGCGTCCACTTGTAGTACTCGGGGTCGATCGTGGCGAACGACCGGCGCTTGTCGTGGCCCAGGCCCAGGCGGCGCAGCTGCGCCTTCATGTTCTCCATGTTGGCCTCGGTGGACACGCGCGGGTGCGTGCCGGTCTGCACCGCGTACTGCTCGGCGGGCAGGCCGAAGGCGTCGAAGCCCAGGGTGTGCAGGACGTTGTGGCCGGTCATGCGCTGGAAGCGGGCGTAGACGTCGGTGGCGATGTACCCCAGCGGGTGGCCGACGTGCAGGCCGGCGCCGGAGGGGTAGGGGAACATGTCCATGATGAACTTCTTGGGCTTCGCCGCCAGCGCGGCGTCGCCCGCCAGGTCACCCGTGGGGTTCGGCGCGTCGTAGGTGCCGTCGACGTCCCAGAAGTCCTGCCAGCGTGCCTCGATGTCGGCCGCCAGGGCTGCCGTGTAGCGGTGCGGCGCGGCCTCCGCCGACGCGGCGGCGGTGGCGGGGTTCGTCTCGCTCATGATCCTCAAAGCTCCATCGATCGTCTCTGCCCGCGGAAACGAAAAAACCCCTCGCACAGGAGGGGAAGCCGCGCCGATGCCGACCCGCCGGGCGACCGGTGGTCGGGACTGATCAGCGCGGCTCGCTAAGCAGAAGGCGTACAGCACGCATGGCGCTAGGGTACCGCAGCCCTTGAGCAAGCCGCGACGCGCGTGCGTATGCAGGTGAGACATGTCCGTACGGCCGCCAGATCTGAATCCGGGTCAAGGATTACTTCGCGTAACAGTCACTAAGGGACGACGCCGCAGGTGATTCGTCCTTTGATAACAACGCAATAACTCAAACCTCGTACTGATCGGTATGGCTCCACCTAGAGTTCGGCAGCGGGACCGCCTTCCCGAAACTGCTCGGAGTTGCCCCCATGAACCCTCGTCGTAGTAACAGCTCGCTCCCCAAGCCAGGCCGGTCGGCCTACGGGGTGGCGTCCGCTGTCGTCCTGCTGCTCATACCGGTGATCGTGCTGGTGGGAGGCAGCCAGTTCCAAGAGTTCCTGAACTTCGGCGCGGGCGTGCTGTCCCTCGTCTGCCTGAGCTGCTCGGTCATCTGGGGCCTGGTCGCCCAGGACCGGGTGCTGCTGAACACCCGCCAGCGGATCATCGGCCAGGCGGTGCACCGGACGACGGCGGTCGGCTCGATCGCGTTCCTGCTGCTGCACATCACCACCAAGATCGCGCTGGACCACACCCAGCTGATCTCGGCCCTCATCCCCTTCTCCGGCGGCCTCACCGGCAGCGGCGGCCTGATCGGCCTCGGCTCCCTGGCCGGACTGCTGATGATCTTCGTAGGGGTCACCGGCGCCCTGCGCAGCAACTTCGCCGCCCCGGCCCCCGTGGCCGCCCGCTGGCGCGCCATGCACATGCTGGCCTACCCGGCGTGGTGCGCGGCCCTGGTGCACGGGCTCTACGCGGGTCGCCAGGCCAAGCCGATCTTCGTGATCCTCTACGGCCTCTCCCTGCTCGGCGTGATGGCCGGTCTCGCGCTGCGCGCCGCGCCGCGCCCGGTCAAGCGCAGGCTCGCCGGCCGTCTGGTCGGCGCGTTCGGGGGCGGCGAGTCCTCCGACCTGGACCGTCTGGAGGCGAGCCGCAGCCGGATGTCCGAGCCGGGCTTCGACAACCGCCGCGAACCCCGCCGCGCCCCCTCCGGCGGCAGCCCGCTCTACCAGTCCCCGGCCGCCCCGGCCCCGGACCCCGGCTTCGCCGCCGCCTACCGCACCGCGAACGGTCCGGGCGCCGCCCAGCAGCCCTACGGCGGCAGCCGGGACGCGCAGCCGACCGAGGCGATGCCCCGCGTCCCGAATCCCTCCGGCCCCGCGGGCCCGGCCTCCAGCTGGCCCGTACCGTCCCCGCCCCCGGTCGGCGAGGCCCCGCCCTCCTCCTACGACCCGCTCCAGGACACCGGATACAACATCCCCGCCTATGGCAATCCGGGCGCCCCCGGGTACGGCGGAAGTGATGTGCACAACAGCGGTGAGACGAACGCCCGGTACGGGACGTACAACTCACCCGAAACGTTCAACAGCGGTCCCGCCTCGCAAGCGACCCCCGGCGCCGGCTACGACGCGCCGGGTTCGGGCGAACCCTGGAACATGCCTTCCGGAGGCCATAGGTGAACGAGGCCCTGCCCGACGTCCCTGAAGTCCGCGTGGTCGGACTTCCCCAGCTCACGTCGGGTTTCGACCTTGTGGAGCGGCTCGACCTGCCCATGCATCTGAAGGTGCACGGGCCGCTCGAGCCGCTCGGCGGCGAACAGCTCGCGCAACTCGCCGAGAGCATCAATCTGAAGGGCCGCGGCGGCGCGGGCTTCCCCTTCCACAAGAAACTCCGCTCGGTCGCCGAGTCGGCGATCAAGAAGGGCGTA
Source organism: Streptomyces sp. NPDC046860 (assembly GCF_040645115.1). Taxonomy (NCBI): domain Bacteria; kingdom Bacillati; phylum Actinomycetota; class Actinomycetes; order Kitasatosporales; family Streptomycetaceae; genus Streptomyces; species Streptomyces sp. NPDC046860. The sequence continues at coordinate 203,822 of NZ_JBEYXQ010000012.1, forward strand.
CGGCCGGTCGTCGTCGTCAACGGCAGCGAGGACGAACCGGCCTGCCGCAAGGACACGGTCCTGATCAACCGCGCCCCGCACCTCATCCTCGACGGCGCCCTGCTGTGCGCCGAGGCGATGGGCGCGCGCACGCTGGTGATCGGCGTCACCCGTGAATCGACGCAGCGCTCCATGGAGGCCGCCCTCGCCGAACGCGGCCTGAGCAACTCCCGCCGCTCGGCCCTGCGGGCCTGGGTGCAGCGCAACCCGGTCCGCATGGTCACGGGTGCCGCCGCCTCCCTGATCCGCTCGGTGGACGGCGGCCCGGCGATCCCGCCCGGCCGCAAGATCAGCGCCTCGCAGAGCGGCGTCGGCGGGGTGCCCACCCTGCTGTCCAACGCGGAGACGTTCGCCCAGCTCGCCATCGCCGCCCGCATCGGCCCCGAGCGCTACGGCAACACCGGGCTCTACGACGAGCCGGGCACGGTGATGCTGACGGTGTCCGGCGCGGTGGCCCGCCCGATGGTGATCGAGGCGCCCACCGGTGTGCCGCTGCGGTACATCCTCCAGCTCGCCGGTGCCCCGCCGGTGCCGCAGGGCGTGCTGACCGGCGGCTACCACGGCAAGTGGATCGACGCGGCGACGGTGAACGAGGCGGTCGTCTCGCGCAACTCGCTGGACGCGGTGGGCGGCGCGCTGGGCGCGGGCGCGATCCTGCCGATCAGTCAGGAGACGTGCCCGCTGGGCGAGTCGCTGCGCGTGGCGCAGTGGCTGGCGGACGAGAGCGCCGGGCAGTGCGGCCCGTGCTACCTCGGACTGCCCGCGGCCGCGCGCGGCCTGGAGGACATCATCAACGGCGGCGGCCCGGCCGCGCTGGAGGCGCTGAAGCAGGTCGCCAAGAACGTGAAGCGGCGCGGGGCGTGTTCGCACCCCGACGGGTCGGCGATGTTCCTGGAGTCGACCATCAAGGCGTTCACGGACGACCTGGCCGCCCATGTCCTCGGCAACGGCTGCGGACGGCCCGTGGAGGGCGTCCTGCCGCTCTTCGAGGACGGCAAGCTCCCCGCCGGCATCACGGGCGCGGCGCAGCCGGAGGAGCCGGGCGGCAGCCGCCAGAACATCTACGTCGACTGGACGCTGTGCCGGGGCCACGGCCTGTGCGCGGACATCCTCCCCGAGGTCTTCGAGCTGGGCGCGGACGGCTTCCCGACGGTCGCCCAGGCGAAGGTGCCGCGCTACGCGGAGGCGAAGGCGCTGCGGGCGGTGCGCCGCTGCCCGGCGCTGGCCCTGCGGATCGAGGAGGACACCCGGGGCCAGGCGCCCGCGCGGAACCTCCCGGTGGTCTCCCAGACCCGCGGCCGGCGCGCGCTGGGACGCTGACGCGCCGGGGAGGGCCGTCCGGGAACGGGCGGCCCTCCCTGGCCGGCGGGCGCACCGGAGGGTGCAATACGCCGAAGGCGGACCGTCTTTACGACGGTCCGCCTTCGTTTTCTGTGGAGCTAAGGAGAATTGAACTCCTGACCTCCTGCATGCCATGCAGGCGCTCTACCAACTGAGCTATAGCCCCTTGCTGTTTTCCGCCCGGTTCCCCCGGCGGCGATGCCAACATTACACGGACCTGGGGGTGGAACACCAAATCGGTTCCCGGCCCCGGCCCCCACCCCGAGCCCGTACGGACGATATGCCCGTTATGCCGTCACGAAGGAGTAGAACCGCTTGAGGGTGCAGTGCTCCTCCAGCAGCCGGCCGTAGATCGGTTCGCCCTCGAGCTCGCGGTACGTCTCGATGGGGTCGCCTTTTATGATCAGCGCCCGCGCGCATTCCTCGCACCAGTACTGGTAGTCGGGGTTGATCGGCTCCATGTCGCGGACGATCGGGGTGCCGCTCCCGCACCAGTCGCACTTCCGCCTGTGTGCACCCATCGCTCAGCTCCAGCTGTGGCCGCAGGCCGTGCACACGTAGGAGATTCCGCCGTTGTCGCCGAGGACTTGGGCCACGTGCGCGGAACCGCAGGAAGGGCAGTCGAGCCGGGTGGCCGTGTCCCGTATCCACGCCGCCCCGAGGAGGCCGCCGACCTCCCCAAGGATGCTCGCAGACATCGCCACTCCCTCCCGTCGGGCCGAGCCCCCTTCCGGCCGTCTGATTCTGCCACGGCCGGGCCTGCACGGTCAGCGACGCCTCAGTACCGGTCCGGACACGGTCGCCCCTGGGCGAACACCGTTCACAGAGGTATACGACCATGGAACGCGAACGACTCAAGAGGGGGGAGAAGCAGAAGATCCCGCCCCCTCGAAGGGACGGGATCTTCATCACCGATCTCTTGACACCCGGTACGAGTGCCGATCTGTGGAGCTAAGGAGAATTGAACTCCTGACCTCCTGCATGCCATGCAGGCGCTCTACCAACTGAGCTATAGCCCCTCGCGTTCTTCCCGCTCCGCGGGCCGAACAAGAAGAACTTTAGCCTGTGACCTGCCGGAAAGTGAAATCCGGGTCCGGCCGTACCCGCCGGGGGTGCCGGCGGGGCTCAGTCGTCGTCGCCGAGGACCGGCTCGGGCAGGCTGCCCGCGTTGTGCTCCAGCAGCCGCCAGCCGCAGGCGCCCTCGCCGAGCACGGACCAGCAGCAGTTGGTCAGCCCGCCGAGGCTCTCCCAGTGGCGGGACTCCAGACCGAGCAGCCGGCCGATGGTGGTGCGGATGGTGCCGCCGTGGCTGACGACGACCAGCGTGCCGTCCTCGGGCAGCTTCTCGGCGTGCCGCAGCACGACGGGGGCGGCCCGGTCGGCGACCTCGGTCTCCAGCTCGCCGCCGCCGCGCCGGACCGGCTCGCCGCGCTTCCACGCGGCGTAGTCGTCCCCGAACCTGGCGATGATCTCCTCGTGCGTCAGGCCCTGCCAGACGCCCGCGTAGGTCTCCCGCAGGGCCTCGTCGCGCGCGACGTCGAGGCCCGTGAGGGCGGCCAGCTCGTCGGCCGTGTCGGAGGCGCGCTTGAGGTCGGAGGCGACGATGGCGTCGGGCCGCAGCGAGGCGAGCTGCCGGGCGGCCCGGCGGGCCTGGGCGATGCCGGCCGGGGTCAGCTCCACGTCCGTGGTGCCCTGGAAGCGGCGCTCCACGTTCCACGCGGTCTGGCCGTGCCGCCACAGGATGACGCGGCGGCCCCGCCCGGGGCGGTCGGTCACCTCACCGGTGGCGCTCATCAGCGCTCCAGGCCGGTCTCGTCACCGGCCTCGTCCGCGTGCAGCTCGGCGTGCTCCTGGGCCTTGCCGCGGGTGGCCTTGGCCTCCTCGGGCAGCTCCAGCTCGGGGCAGTCCTTCCACAGGCGCTCCAGGGCGTAGAAGACGCGCTCCTCGCTGTGCTGGACGTGGACGACGATGTCGACGTAGTCGAGCAGGATCCAGCGGGACTCGCGGTCGCCCTCGCGGCGGACGGGCTTGGCGCCGAGCTCCTTCTGCAGGCGCTCCTCGATCTCGTCGACGATCGCCCGGACCTGGCGGTCGTTCGGGGCGGAGGCCAGCAGGAACGCGTCCGTGATCGACAGCACGTCGCTGACGTCGTAGGCGATGACGTCGTGGGCGAGCTTGTCGGCGGCCGCCTGGGCGGCGACGTTGATGAGTTCGAGGGAACGGTCGGTGGCGGTCACTGTGCGGCTTTCGTTCGAGGACGGGACGCGGATGCGAAGCGTTCGGGACGGGCCAGCGGGGCGCGGGGCGCACCGGGGAAGGCACCGGGACTTCAAGGGTCTCACGGGCGGGCGGACGCACCCCACGTGTTCCGGTGTTCACATGGGGTGCGCCGCGGCCGTCAGGAGGTGCCGGGCCGGTAGTCCTGGCCGAGGACGACGAGGACGTCGGCGCCGGAGGAGACCGCTCCCTTGCTCACCGAGCCGGCGGGCAGGCCCAGGGTCTTGGCGACCTCGGCGGCGTTCTGCTTGTCGGCGGCGTCGGAGTAGACCACCTCGGAGGCGGCCTGGCCGGCGGCGGCGGTGCCGCCCTCGATGAAGCCGAAGCCGCCGCCCAGCAGGGCCACCCGGGCCTTCTCGGTGTCGTCCTTGGTGCCGGTGGCGTTCTGCACCGCGACCCGGAGCGCGGAGCCGGCGTCGGGGCTCTTGGCGGTGCCGCCCAGGACGTTCTTGACGACGCTGTCGCCGGTGGCGGCGGTCAGCGTGCCGTCGGCCTGCACCGGCAGCGGGACCGTGCGGTACTTGCCGCCCTTGGCGAGGTCGGCCAGCCTGGCGAGGAAGGTGCCCAGGTCCTTGTCGGTCAGCGGCGGGTCGAGGATCTGCGCGAGGGTCTGCACGGTGGTCGTCGCGGCCGACGGGTCGGAGGACAGCTTGCGCAGCGCGCCCTGCATGACCTGGCCGAACCGCGCGAGCTGGGCGTTCTCCGTCTCGCCGGGGCCCCGGTAGGTGGCGTAGGCGACGGCCATCTTGCCGCTGAGGGTCTGCGCCTTGCCCTGGTGGACCAGCGGGGCCGAGCCCTTCTTCTTGGCGTCCGGGTCGGGCACGTCGGTGTCGGTGTCGATCTCGATGTTGCCGACCAGTTCGACGAGGTTCTGCAGATACGGCGTGTCCAGCCGCCAGGTGCCCTGGATGTCGGTGCCGAGGACAGTGTCGAGCTGGTCGCGGGTGCCGGAGGAGCCGTCGCCGTCCACCGACTTGGCGAGCGTGGTGGTGGTGCCCGAATCGTCGGTCAGCGCCAGGGAGTTGGGGATCAGGACGGTGGTGCCGCGCTTGGTCGTGGTGTTGTCGACGAGCAGCACGGTGGAGGTGTCGCGCTTGCCGGTGTTGTGCAGGTGGACCACGATCACGTCGCGCTTCTGTGCGCCCGCGGCGACGGCGGTGCCGTTCGCGGCGGCGGGCGAGGAGACGCCGGGCAGCTTCCCAGCGTACCAGAGGTAGCCGGCGCCGCCCGCCACGACCAGGGCGAGGACCACGCAGAGCGCGATGACCCGGGTGCGGGCGCGGCGGCGGGCCTCCTCGCGGCGTTCGGTGCGGTTCTCGGTGAACTTCAGCCAGTCGATGACGTCCTCGGACTCGCCGTCCGGCTCCTCCACGAACGCGAACTGCCCGTCCTCGCCGTCCTCCTGGCGCTCGGCGCGGGCCGGGGGCGTCCGCCCGTCGTCCTCCTCGGGCTGCTGCGGCAGGGGCCGCGACGGCCGGCCGTCGGGGGCGGGTCCGTCCTGCTGCGGGATGTAGGCGGTCTGTCCGGTGACGCGCGGCTGCCGCTCGCTCGCCGCCGCCTGCCCGTAGGGGTCGTGTCCCTGGGCGCCGTACGGGTCGTAGGCCGTTTCCTGGGCCGCGTAAGGGTCGTAGGCGGGGGGTATGGGCTGCTGCCGCCCGGTGTCGTAGCCGCCCTGGGCGTAGTCCTGCCGCTGCCCGTAGGGGTCGTAGGTCTGCTGCTGCGGCGGGCGGGACGGGACCTGCTGGTACACGGGGCGGCCGTAGTCGTCGTAGCCGACGATCTCGTACTGCTCCTGCCCCCCGTACTGGTCGTCGCCGTACCCAGCTTCGTATCGGTCGTTCACCGGTGCCCCTCTCGGCTCACTCGCCGCGGTACAGCTCACGCTTGTCGATGTAGCGGACGACCCCGTCCGGGACCATGTACCAGATGGGGTCACCCTTGGCGACTCTCGCCCGGCACTCCGTGGAGGAGATGGCCAGCGCGGGCACCTCGACCAGGGAGACACCCCCCGCGGGCAGCCCGGCGTCGGTCAGTTGGTGGCCGGGGCGGGTGACGCCGACGAAGTGGGCGAGGGAGAAGAGTTCCTCGGAGTCCCGCCAGGTCAGGAGCTGGGCGAGGGCGTCGGCACCGGTGATGAAGAACAGGTCGGTGTCGGGGTTGAGGGAGCGCAGGTCGCGCAGTGTGTCCACGGTGTAGGTGGGGCCGCCGCGGTCGATGTCGATGCGGCTGACGGAGAACTGCGGGTTCTCGGCGGTCGCGATGACCGTCATGAGGTAGCGGTCCTCGGCCGGAGAGACGTTCCGGTGCGACTTCTGCCAGGGCTGGCCGGTGGGCACGAACACCACTTCGTCCAGGTGGAACCGGGCGGCGACCTCGCTGGCCGCCACGAGGTGCCCGTGGTGGACCGGGTCGAAGGTGCCGCCCATGACGCCGAGCCTGCGCCGGCCCGTGCGGGCGGGGCCGTGGTCAGCCGTGTCCCGTGCCGGATCGTTTACGGCGCGCTCCGCCGGACCGGTAGGCATGTCCTGCTCTCCCATGCGTGCAGACCCTACCGGCCCGGCCTGCGGCTTCCTGCCGGGGACCGGTCGGGCTTCAGCGGTCGCGGTTGAAGCGGGTGGTGATCCACAGCAGGAGCAGCAGGATGATCAGGGCGCCGCCGCCCGTGACCGCGGGGTTGAGGCTGTTGTGGTTGCCGCCGTGTTCTCCGCCCTCGGCGGCGAGGGTGACCAACTGGGCAGCGGTGCTGTGGAAGCTCATCTTCGGCAGGACCTATCGCGTGTGGGCGGGATAAAGACGTCTGCTCATCGTAAGCGGGCGCCCCCCGGACGATCACGCCGACTCCGGCACAGGGCCCTTGAGCGGCGCGGCGCGCGGGAACCTCCGCCCGGCGTCAGTCGTCCTTGCGCTTGTAGCCGCGCAGGAGGAACCAGGCGGTCAGCGCGCAGCCCAGGACCATCACGATCAGCACGATCCGGAGCAGGTTTCCCGGCCCTTGCTGCTGGACGGCGCTCGCGGCGGCCTCGGTCAGCCGGGCGGCTGCGGGGTGGTGCTCCATGACATGACTCCTCGGGGGCTCTGCCCGTCCACGGTATCTCCGCCTAGGCTGAGCCCGGTCCGGGGGGGCGCAGCGGCATCCGAGACGCAGGGGGAAGACATGTCCGAAGACCGCCACGAACAGGCCGGCCGCGAGCGCGCGCCGGGCCGGGCGCGCAGCCGCTTTCCGGGGATCTCCTCGCGCGCCTACGAGCATCCGGCCGACCGTTCCGCGCTGGTGGCCCTGCGCAGGCTGAGCGGTTTCGACACGGTGTTCAAGGCGCTGAGCGGGCTGTTGCCCGAGCGCAGTCTGCGGCTGCTGTTCCTGTCCGACTCGGTGCGGGTCTCCGACCGCCAGTTCGCCCATCTGAACGACATGCTGCGCGACGCCTGTTACATCCTGGACCTGGACCGGGTCCCGGCGATGTACGTGACGCAGGACCCGAAGCCGAACGCGATGTGCATCGGCCTGGACGAGCCGATCATCGTGGTGACCACCGGTCTGGTGGAGCTGCTGGACGAGGAGGAGATGCGGGCGGTCGTCGGCCACGAGGTGGGCCACGCGCTGTCCGGTCACTCCGTGTACCGCACGGTGCTGCTGTTCCTGACCTCGCTGGCGCTGAAGGTGGCGTGGGTCCCGCTGGGCAATGTGGCGGTCATGGCGATCGTGACGGCGCTGCGGGAGTGGTTCCGCAAGTCGGAGCTGTCGGCCGACCGGGCCGGGCTGCTGGTGGGCCAGGACCTGCGGGCGTCGATGCGCGGTCTGATGAAGATCGCGGGCGGCAACCACCTCCACGAGATGAACGTGGACGCCTTCCTGGAGCAGGCCGAGGAGTACGAGTCCGGGGGCGACCTCAGGGACTCGGTGCTGAAGATCCTGAACGTTTTGCCGCGCTCGCACCCCTTCACCACGGTCCGGGCGGCCGAGCTGAAGCGGTGGGCCGAGTCGCGCGACTTCCAGCGGATCATGGACGGCCACTACCCGCGCCGCGAGGAGGACAAGGAGGCCCGGGTCGGCGAGTCCTTCCGGCAGTCGGCAGCGAGCTACGCCGACGGGGTGCGCACCAGCAAGGACCCGCTGATGAAGCTGGTGTCGGACATCGCGGGCGGTGCCGGTGACCTGGGCGGCCGGGTGCGGCGGGGCTTCAACGGCTTCGCCGGCCAGGCCCCGCCCAAGGACGCGCCGTCCGGGGACGGCCCGGCGGAGGGCTGAGGGGGCTGAGGGGCTGAGGGCTAACCCTCACCCGGTGAGCTGGGCGGAGTCGGCGAGCGTGCCGCACAGGGCCGGGGCATCGCTTCCGAAGGGGTCGGTGCCCGGCGGTCCGCCCGCCTTGGCCCGCTCCCCGGCGAGCAGGGGGCGCAGATAGGCGCTGGTGTCCTCGGAGCAGGACAGCGGGCCCGCCTGGGTGGTGGAGGTGGCCAGCCGGGTCTGGCCGACGCGCAGGCTGTCGCGGTCGAAGCGGAAGACCAGCTCGCGGCGGACGGTGAACAGCGAGACCGGGGTCCTGCCCTCGGTGCCGGGGGCGCGCAGGGCGTAGACGAAGGTGCCGTCGGCGACGACCTGGAGGGTGGCCGCGTCGGTCTCGCGCACCCGCAGGGCGCCGCGGACGCGGATGTCGTTGTCGGCGAGGGCGGTGCGGGCGGGGTCGAAGCGGATCATCCAGCCGGTGGGGGCGTCGCGGCCGTCGGCGGCGGGGGCGCGCAGGCCGCGGTCGAACTGGTCGAGCTGACCGGCGTCCAGCAGGGCCCGTACGGGGCGGACCTGGCGGCCGGTGAGCACCTCGGGGTCGAGTGCGGAGTGCAGGACGTATTTCCGGGCGGTGTCGAGGGCCGCGAGGATCTGGCTGTCCGAGAAGTGCGCGGTGGGACGGGAGGGGGGCAGCGGAATCCCGGCGAGGCCCACCGCGAACCGGGCGGCGGGGCTGCGCGCGTACAGGCTCCGGGCGTCGGGGGCGCCGGGCACCTTGCCGCGCGGGGCGAGCGGGACGACGGTCATCCGCAGCGGTTCGGCGGACCGCCTCGGGGGTGTTGAGCCGTACGGGTGACGGAAGCCCAGGAAGATGGCGGTGCCGAAGGCGACGGCAAGGAGCAGGAGGAGCACCAGCGCCTGCCGGGTGAGGCCCCGGCGCAGGGGCGGACGGCGGCGCACGGCGGGGGCGTGGTCGGTGACGCGTTCGCGCGCGGAGGACTCCTGGAGCCGGGCAGCACGGACGAACGACTCGTCGAACACGACGGATCGGTACTCGTCCTCGGCACCTCCGGGGCCGCCCTCGGGTGTCCCCTCCGGTGGGTCTCCAGGCCCGCCCATACCTTCAGAGTAGGTCGCGGAAGGCTCGGGTAAACGCGCTGGTACGCGACAACTTCTGACAGGTTCCCACCAAGTGGGACAGCGGACGTCAGGGGGTGGGCGGGAGCGCCGGGACGGCCGGCCGGGAGTGTTCGGCGGAGACCGAGGGGGCGGCAGCGCCGTCCCGGCCGAGGCCGGTGGAGGCGGGGGCGGGCACCTGGTCGCGGCTGCCGGAGGAGGCGCCGCGGTAGACGGCGGCGAAGGCCAGCGCGACCATGCCGACGCCCATCACCACGGCGAGCACCCAGGCCACGGGCCGGTGCCAGCGCAGCCCCGCGAGCGGTCCGTCGTGACCGTCGTAGGCGTAGCGGCCGTCCCAGTCCTCGTCCGGGTCGTGGCCGAAAGCGCCGCCCTCGGGGCCGTACCCGTCGTCGTAGGGGTCGGCGGGCGCGTGGGTGCGGCGGGGGTCGTTCTCGGACGCCTCCGCCCGCGCCTCGGCGGCGGCGAGGAGGCGCTCCACCGCGGACGGTTCATGGATGGTGGCGGCGGCCACGAAGGCCGCGTCGAAGACCACAGAGGCGAACTCTTCGTCCGGCGCTCCGCGGTCGTGGTCGTCGTCGGGCTCCCAGCCGTCCGGGAACGGCGTGCCCCCCACGTCCTCCGGCACGGGTCCAGAGTAGACCTGGGGGGTCAATTTGGGCAGACCGTAAGGAAATTCTTCCGCCGCCCCGCGGCCGTCGCCGAGCGGTGCGCTCAGGGGCGTACGTGTCCGTCGCCGGTGACGATGTACTTGGTGCTGGTCAGCTCCGGAAGGCCCATGGGGCCCCGGGCGTGCAGCTTCTGGGTGGAGATGCCGATCTCCGCGCCGAAGCCGAACTGGCCGCCGTCGGTGAAACGGGTGGAGGCGTTCACGGCGACCGTGGTGGAGTCGACCAGACGGGTGAAGCGGCGGGCGGCCTGCTGACTGGTGGTGACGATGGCCTCGGTGTGGCCGGAGCTCCACCGCCGGATGTGCTCCACGGCCTGGTCGAGGGAGTCCACCACGGCGGCGGCGATGTCGTACGACAGGTACTCGGTCTCCCAGTCCTCCGGCACGGCCTCCACCACGGTCGCCTTCGTGCCCTCGGCGTGGGCCAGCACGCGCGGGTCGGCGTGCACGGTGACCCCGGCGCCGGCCAGCGCGTCCAGGGCGCGGGGCAGGAAGGCGGCGGCGATGTCCTGGTGGACCAGGAGGGTCTCGGCGGCGTTGCAGACGCTGACCCGGTGGGCCTTGGAGTTGACCAGGATGTCGATGGCCATGTCGATGTCGGCGTCGGCATCCACGTAGACGTGGCAGTTGCCGGTGCCGGTCTCGATGACGGGGACGGTGGACTCGCCGACCACGGTCCGGATCAGGGAGGCGCCGCCGCGCGGGATGAGCACGTCGACCAGGCCGCGGGCGCGCATCAGTTCGTGCACGCTCTCCCGGCTCTCCCCCGGCACGAGCTGCACGGCGTCGGCGGGCAGCCCGGCGCCGCCGACGGCGTCCCGGATCACGCCGACCAGGGCGGTGTTGGACTCGTAGGCGGAGGCGGAGCCGCGCAGCAGGACGGCGTTGCCGGACTTCAGGCAGAGCGCGGCGGCGTCGACGGTGACGTTGGGCCGGGCCTCGTAGATGATGCCGACGACGCCGAGGGGGACGCGGACCTGGCGCAGGTCGATGCCGTTGGGCAGGGTGCCGCCCCGGACGATCTCGCCGACCGGGTCGGGCAGCTTCGCCACGTCGCGCACGTCGGCGGCGATGGCGCGGACCCGCTCGGGGGTGAGGGTGAGCCGGTCCACGACCGACTCGCTCGTTCCGTTCTCCCGCGCCCTGGCCACGTCACGGGCGTTGGCGGCCACGATCTCGGCGGTGCGGACCTCCAGCGCGTCGGCCACGGCGAGCAGCGCTTCGTCCTTGGCGGCGCGCGGCAGCGGCGCGAGGTCGGCGGCGGCGGCTTTGGCCCGGCGGGCGGCCCGGGTGACCGGCGAGAGGGAGTCGTGCGGGGAGAGCGTGGTCATGGGGGAAGGGTAGTGCGGGGCGCGAGGCCGTCCGGAGGCTGTTCCACACCGCGAGACGGGACAAAAGGAGCCCTCAGAAGGGATGGACGCCCACGGGGGTGGCCGGTGCGGGGCCGTAGCCCTCGGCGAGGCGCTGGTGGTAGGTCTCGCGGTCGATGACCTCGAGGCCGACGATCTCCCAGGGCGGCAGTCCGGCGGTCTGCCGGTGCTCGCCCCACAGGCGCAGCGCGACGGCGGCCGCGTCGTGCAGGTCGCGGGCCTCCTCCCAGTACCGGATCTCCGCGTGGTCGCCGGCGTATCTGCTGGTCAGCAGGAAGGGATGGTCGTGGGCGAGCTGTTCCAGGGCCCGTCGCAGGTCCTGCACGGGGACGTGCTCCCCGGAGACGCTGAGGGTGACGTGCCACAGGCGGGGCAGGTCCTTGGGCTCCTCGTAGGTGTCCCCGGCCGCGACGCTCGTCAGAGCACCGCGGGACGCCGCCCCAGGACGGACTCGTCTCACGACGGCCTCCTTCACGCATGGCCCCTTGACGGAGCGTGTCCCTTCAACACGCCCCCGCAACAAAGTTGAGCAGGCCGCAGGGCTCCGCGTGGCGGTTTTACGGAACGTCCCCCACCGGGGTCCCCCGGTGTGCCCGGCTTTCCCGGGGCGGGGGCGCCGGTCAGGGGTGCAGGAGTACCAGGTCGTCCCGGTGCACGACCTCGCGTTCGTAGGCGGGGCCCAGCTCGCGTGCCAGCTCGCGGGTCGAACGCCCGAGCAACTGGGGCAGTTCCCTGGCGTCGAAGTTGACGAGCCCCCGCGCCACCGCCTGCCCGGCCCGGTCCCGCAGCTCCACCGGGTCCCCGGCGCTGAACTCGCCGGTGACGGCGGCGATCCCGGCCGGCAGCAGCGAGGTGCGGCGCTCGACCACCGCGCGCACGGCGCCGTCGTCCAGGGTGAGCGAGCCCTGCGGGGTGGAGGCGTGCTGGAGCCAGAGCAGCCGGTCGGCGGAGCGTTTGCCGGTGGGGTGGAAGCAGGTGCCGGTGTCGCCGCCCGCGAGGGCGTCGGCGGCGTGCACGGCGTTGGTGAGCACCACGGGGATGCCGGCGGCGGCCGCGATCCGGGCGGCCTCGACCTTGGTGACCATGCCCCCGGTGCCGACGCCCGCCTTGCCCGCGCTGCCGATCTCGACGCCGCTGAGGTCGGCGGGGCCGCGCACCTCGGCGATGCGGGAGGTGCCGGGGCGGGCGGGGTCGCCGTCGTAGACGCCGTCGATGTCGGAGAGGAGGACCAGGAGGTCGGCGCGGACGAGGTGGGCGACGAGCGCGGCGAGGCGGTCGTTGTCGCCGAAGCGGATCTCGTCGGTGGCGACGGTGTCGTTCTCGTTGACGATGGGGAAGGCGCCCATCGCCAGCAGCTTGTCCAGGGTGCGGGAGGCGTTGCGGTGGTGGGCGCGGCGGCTCATGTCGTCGCTGGTGAGCAGGACCTGGCCGACGCGGACGCCGTAGCGGGCGAAGGAGGCGGTGTAGCGGGCGACCAGCAGGCCCTGGCCGACGCTGGCGGCGGCCTGCTGGCGGGCGAGGTCCTTGGGGCGGCGTTCCAGGCCGAGCGGGGCGAGTCCGGCGGCGATGGCGCCGGAGGACACGAGCACGATCTCCTTCTCCCCGCCGCCGCGCACCTTCGCCAGCACGTCGACCAGCGCGTCCACGCGGTCCGCGTCGAGTCCGCCGGCGGCGGTGGTCAGTGAGGAGGACCCCACCTTGACGACGATCCGCCGCGCGTCGCCCACGGTCTGCCTTGCGCTTGCCACCTTGCCCGCTTCTCCTCTGACCCCGGTCCGGCTGCCGTGCCCGCAATCTACGTGAATGGGCGCGGCCGGTGCAGCCGGGTTTCAGCAGGCGGACGGGGCGGGCGGGGGACTGCGGCCGTGCGGACGGGGCACGTTCTGGGACCATGGAGCCCATGCGAAACGGCGTTGCGGTGCGAGCGGCTGCGGCCGCGGTGGGCGGGGCGTTGCTCGTCCTAGGTGCGGTGGGGTGCGGCGGCCCGGAGCACGACAAGCCGGGCGCGCGGGACCGTGCCGACGGGAAGCCGCGCGAGACGGTGCTGAAGCGGGTCCCCGGTGTCGGGGACCGGCTGTGGAAGCGGGTCCCCGCCGAGTCCCGGCAGGTGCTGCTGGTCTCCGGCGAGGGCCGGGACTCGGCGGAGTCGCACGCGGCGCTGTACACGAGGAAGGGGTCGGTCTGGACCCGGGAGCGCGCCTGGGACACGCACAACGGCCGCAAGGGCTGGACGACCGACCACCACGAGGACGATCTGCGCAGCCCGGTCGGGGTGTTCACGCTGAGCGACGCGGGCGGGGTGCTGGCCGCGCCCGAGGGCGCCAGGCTGCCGTACACCGAGTCGGCCGCCTTCCAGGCGCCGCACTACTGGAAGAAGTCGTACTGGCACGACTTCGACCGTGTCATCGCCATCGACTACAACCGGGTCCGGGGCACCGCGCCCAACGACCAGACCAGGCCGCAGGGGCAGTCCAAGGGCGGCGGGATCTGGCTGCACATGGATCACGGCAGCGGCACGTCGGCGTGCGTGAGCCAGTCCGGGGCGGACATGGAGTATCTGCTGCGCACGCTCGATCCGGCGGAGCATCCGGTCGTGGTGATGGGCGACGAGGCGGATCTGAGGGCCTGAAATGCGGCGCCGGTACGGAGCGCGAATCCCGGGCTCCCGGCCCATTCGCCCCGGCGCCGCAGGTGCGCGGTAATTTACGCGGCATTCACAGCGCCGCAGGAAAGCACCGGTAAAGGAATTCCACTCCCGCCACTCGGGTCACCACGCGTGACACCGATATACCCGGGCAATATATGCGGGCAACCCGGACATCGCGCACAAACGCGAGTCGGTTTTACGTCACGAGTGGCCGGATGTGGGACGAAGCACAACATCCGCACACTCCGCCCGCGCGGTCCACTTCGGCTCACCGAACGGCAACACTTGCGTCACGACTGTGGACCGGTCCGGCCCCGGTGCCGTCCGCCCCTTGGCCTCAGGTGACCAGCTCTTCGCCGTTCCCTCACGAGCCGGGGACCGGACCGGGCCGTGAGCGCCGGCTCCCGTGAGGCAGGCCACCCGTCGGACATGACTGTCTCAGAGGGGCGTAGGCTACGATTATCCGCACGTTTACCTTGCCCTCCCTGTACCTCTCGCGCCTCGCCGCGGTTCACGCGACGGGGCGCAGTTGAGTTTGATCGACAGTCTCAGGAGCCCCGAAGCATGCCTATTGCGAATGGAAACGCTTCGCCGAAAATCAGCGTTGTCGTCCCCGTTTACAAAGTCCAGGGATACCTGCGTGCATGCTTGGATTCCATCCTCTCGCAGTCGTTCGGCGATTTCGAGGTCATCGCGATAGATGACAAGTCGCCCGACTCCTGCGGTCGCATACTCGACGAGTACGCCGCCCTCGACAGCCGTGTCGTGCCGGTGCACCTCGAGGAGAACCAGGGCATCGGCAAGGCGCGCGACGCCGGCGCGCTGAAGTCGCGGGGCGAGTACATCCTCTTCCTGGACAGCGACGACACCCTCGCCGAGGGCGCGCTGCAGGCGATAGCCGAGCGGCTGGATGCCACCGGCGACCCGGACATCCTGCTGCTCAACCACGTGCGCACCTACTGGAACAACCGGGTCCAGGCGAGCGCGGCCGGCGAACTGCTCAGCAGCGCGGGCTCGGACGTGTTCACCGCGCTGGAGCGCCCCGAGTTCCTCACGATGTTCGCCGTCGTGTGGAACCGCGTGTACCGGCGTGACTTCTACGTCACGGACCACAACTTCACGTTCACCGACGGCATCTACGAAGACGCCCTCATGGTCTACAAGACCATGCTGACCGCGGAGACCATCGCCGCGCTCGACCACGTCTGCGTCGAGTACCGCCAGCGCCGCCAGGGCAACTCCATGCGGACGCCCGGCCGCAAGCACTTCGGCATCTTCGAGCAGTACGCCCGCCTCTTCGAGTTCCTCGACGAGCACCCGGAGACCGCGCCGGTGCGCGCGCTGCTCTTCGAGCGCATGGCCAGCCACTTCCTGTTCACCCTCATGCGCGAGGACCGCATCGTCCCCAAGGACCGCGCGGAGTTCTTCAAGCTGTCGGCCGCCCAGTACAAGCGCTACCGGCCCAGCGGTTTCGTCCTCCCCGAGGGCTCGCAGGGCGTCAGGTTCCAGCTGCTGGAGCGCGGCTCCTACGCGGCGTACGCGGCCGTGACGAAGGCCGCGGACACCCGCCGCCAGGTCATCCAGCGGGCCACCAAGGCCAAGCACAAGCTCGGCAAGACCGCGTACAACCGCCTGTACCGCCTGCACCTGCGCCGCCCGGTCGACGACAAGCTCGCCGTCTACGCCGCCTACTGGAACCGCGGTGTGGCCTGCAACCCCGCCGCGATCTACGAGAAGGCGAAGGAACTCGCGCCGGACGTGCACGGCGTGTGGATCATCAAGAAGGACGCGGTGGACACCGTCCCCGCCGGCGTCGACTACGTGGTGGCCAACTCCCCCCGGTACTGGGAGGTCATCGCCCGCGCCAAGTACCTGGTCAACAACGTCAACTTCCCGAACGACTTCGTGAAGCGCCCCGAGCAGGTGCACCTGCAGACGCACCACGGCACCCCGCTCAAGCAGATGGGCATCGACCAGCAGAAGTACCCTGCGGCGGCCAAGAACATGAGCTTCGGCAAGATGCTGGAGCGGGCCGACAAGTGGGACCTGAGCCTGACGTCGAACCGGCACTCCTCGGAGATCTGGGAGCGGGTGTACCCCTGCGCGTTCGAGGCCGTCGAGTACGGCTACCCGCGCAACGACGTCTACTACCGGGCCACCGCCGAGGACGTCGTCCGCATCCGCGCCGAGCTGGGCATCGAGCCGGGCAAGACGGCGATCCTGTACTGCCCGACGGTGCGTGACTACCAGAAGGGCTACGTGCCCCGCATCGACCTGGAGCGTTTCTGCCGTGAGCTGGGCCCGGACCACGTCGTGCTAGTCCGCACCCACTACTTCTACGGCAGCGACCCCCGCCTGGAGGCGCTCCAGGAGCGCGGTCTGATCAAGGACGTGTCGAAGTACCCGGTGGTGGAGGACCTCTGCCTGGCCGCCGACGCGCTGATCACCGACTACTCCTCCATCATGTTCGACTACGCGTGCCTGGACCGCCCGATCGTCACGTACGCGGACGACTGGGAGGTCTACAGCCGGGCCCGCGGTGTCTACTTCGACATCCTCTCCGGCAAGCCGGGCGAGACCCCGGGCGCGACCGCGACCAGCGAGGACGCGCTGATCGAGGTCTTCCGCTCGGGCGAGTGGAAGAGCGACAAGGCGAGCGAGCTGCGGTCGGCGTTCCGTGAGCGCTTCGTGCAGTTCGACGACGGCAACGCGGCGGAGCGCGTGGTGCGCCACCTGTTCCTCGGCCAGGAGCCCTCCCCCGAGGTGATCCCCCTGGACGAGCGGACCCCGGCGCCCGCGCCCTCCACCCTGGCCAAGGCGCACATCCCGCGCCAGCCGTCCGGCGAGGCCGGTCTGATCAACGTCTGACCCGACGCGACGAAGAGGGCGGGCCGGAGGGATCTCCCTCCGGCCCGCCCTCTTGTCGTTTCGGCGAACGGCCGCCGGTCCCGGGGCCGGCGCGAGGCGCCGGCCCGGTTCACCGCGTCAGAACGGCTTGAAGTCGTCGTACTCCTGCTGGGCCTCGTCGCGTTCGGCCTGACGGTCCCTGCGGCGCTGCGCCGCCGGGCGCTCCTCCTCCAGGCGGTGGTCCTCGCCACGGCGGCCGAGCATCTCGGCGCCGGCGGTGACCGTGGGCTCCCAGTCGAAGACGACCGCGTTCTCCTCGGGGCCGATGGCGACGCCGTCGCCCGTGCGGGCGCCCGCCTTCATCAGCCGGTCCTCGACACCGAGGCGGTTGAGCCGGTCGGCGAGGTAGCCGACGGCCTCGTCGTTGTTGAAGTCGGTCTGGCGCACCCAGCGCTCCGGCTTCTCGCCGCGCACCCGGAACAGCGGCTCGCCGTCGATCTCCTCGCGGGTGACGGTGAAGCCCGCGTCGTCCACGGCCTTGGGCCGGATGACGATGCGCGTCGCCTCCTCCTTGGGCTTGGCGGCACGCGCCTGGCCCACCAGGTCACCGAGGGCGAAGCTCAGCTCGCGCAGCCCGGTGTGGGCGACCGCGGACACCTCGAAGACGCGGTAGCCGCGTGCCTCCAGGTCGGGCCGGACCATCTCGGCGAGGTCCTTGCCGTCGGGCACGTCGATCTTGTTGAGGACGACGATGCGGGGCCGGTCCTCCAGGCCGCCGTACTGCCGCAGCTCCTCCTCGATGATGTCGAGGTCGGAGAGCGGGTCGCGGTCGGACTCCAGCGTGGCGGTGTCCAGCACGTGCACCAGGACCGAGCAACGCTCCACGTGGCGCAGGAACTCCAGCCCCAGGCCCTTGCCCTGGCTGGCGCCGGGGATCAGACCGGGCACGTCGGCGATGGTGTAGACGGTCGAACCGGCCGTCACCACACCGAGGTTGGGCACCAGGGTGGTGAAGGGGTAGTCCGCGATCTTCGGCTTGGCGGCGCTGAGCACCGAGATCAGCGAGGACTTGCCCGCGCTCGGGTAGCCGACCAGGGCCACGTCGGCGACGGTCTTCAGCTCCAGGACCACGTCCCGGAGGTCGCCGGGCTCACCGAGCAGCGCGAAGCCGGGGGCCTTGCGGCGGGCGCTGGCGAGCGCGGAGTTGCCGAGGCCGCCCCGGCCGCCCTGCGCGGCGACGAAGGAGGTGCCCTCCCCGATGAGGTCGGCCAGGACGTTGCCCTGCTTGTCCAGGACGACCGTGCCGTCCGGGACGGGGAGCACCAGGTCCTGGCCCTCCTTGCCGGAGCGGTGGCCGCCCTCGCCGGGCTTGCCGTTGGTGGCCTTGCGGTGCGGGGAGTGGTGGTAGTCGAGCAGCGTGGTCACGGACTGGTCGACGGTGAGGATGATGTCGCCGCCCCGTCCGCCGTTTCCGCCGTCCGGACCGCCGAGCGGCTTGAACTTCTCACGGTGGACGGAGGCACAGCCGTGGCCTCCGTTACCCGCGGCGACGTGCAGTTCGACGCGGTCCACGAAGGTGGTCATGGTTCGGTGCCTCCAGAAAAGTACGGGTAATACCTATGTCAACACGCGAAAGGCGGACCTGCCTTCCCGAACCGGGAAGTGAGGTCCGCCTCGCGTGGTTTTACGCTCGCGGCCGTGAATCAGACGATTCAGGCGACCGGAACGATGTTCACGACCTTGCGGCCGCGGTGGCTGCCGAACTCCACCGCACCGGGCAGCAGCGCGAACAGCGTGTCGTCGCCGCCACGGCCGACGCCCGCGCCGGGGTGGAAGTGGGTGCCGCGCTGGCGGACGAGGATCTCACCAGCGCTGACGACCTGACCGCCGAAGCGCTTCACGCCGAGCCGCTGGGCATTGGAGTCGCGACCGTTCCGGGTGGACGATGCGCCCTTCTTGTGTGCCATGTGTTCTCAGTCCCTTACTTCGCAGCCGCGGGGATCTCAGTGACCTTGATCGCCGTGTACTGCTGGCGGTGGCCCTGACGACGGCGGTAGCCGGTCTTGTTCTTGTAGCGCAGAATGTCGATCTTCTGGCCCTTGTGGTGGTCCACGACCTCGGCCTGGACCTTGATGCCGGCCAGCACCCACGGGTCGCTGGTCACGGAGTCGCCGTCGACGACGAGCAGGGTCGAGAGCTCGACCGTGTCGCCCACATTGGCCGTGGAAATCTTGTCAACCTCAACGATGTCGCCGACAGCAACCTTGTGCTGGCGACCACCGCTGCGCACGATGGCGTACACGCGGATCTCACTTTCGCTCGAAGGACGGCACCCCCGCAGGCCAGCCGGACCGGCACTACGCCATGAACGACCTCTCCCGACCGCACCGGGGCGACCGGGAGGAGAAGGTTTACGAGGATGTGGCATGTTCAAATGACACGCCGACGGTCAAGGGTACGGGCGCGTCCCGTACGGGTCAAACCGGGCCCTGATCAGCCGTTCAGCGAGGCCGAGTAGTCGGCGTACGCCTGCCTGATCCGGTCCGGGGACAGCTCCAGGTGCTCCAGGATCGTGTAGCGGCCCGGCCGGGTCTCCGGCGCGAACTCCACCACGCCGACGAACTCCTCCGCGCTGAACCCCATCTCCTCGGCCAGCACCGGCAGCCCGTGCCTGCGCAGCGAGGCGGCCATGAGGAACGAGCCCTCGTGGTCGCCGCGCAGATGCATGGCGAAGGC
This sequence comes from Streptomyces sp. NPDC046860, assembly GCF_040645115.1. Lineage (NCBI taxonomy): Bacteria > Bacillati > Actinomycetota > Actinomycetes > Kitasatosporales > Streptomycetaceae > Streptomyces > Streptomyces sp. NPDC046860. The sequence goes on from NZ_JBEYXQ010000012.1 coordinate 223,108, forward strand.
CGCGCCGAAGCCGCACTGCTCGCCGTGGCTGGCCGCGCGCTTGGGGTGGAGCAGGTCGAACGCGTGGCTGATCTTGTGGCAGGCACCCGAGGCGGGACGGGTGTGACCGGCGATCGACATGGCGATGCCGGACATCACGAGCCCCTCGGCGAGCACGGTGAGGAAGGCGTCGTCGCCGCAGCCGCCGGGGTGGCGCAGCACCGCCTCGCCGGCCTGGCGGGCCATGGCGGCGGCGAGACCGTCGATCTTCTCGCCGTTGACCCGGTTGGCCAGCTCCCAGTCCGCGACCGCCGAGATGTTCGACACGGCGTCCCCGATGCCGGAGCGCACGAAGCGCACCGGCGTCTCCCGGATGATGTCCAGGTCGATCAGCAGCGCGATGGGCGAGGGCACGCCGTAGGAGCCGCGGCCCGCGTCGTTGTCCAGGATGGACACCGGCGAGCAGATGCCGTCGTGGGAGAGGTTGGTGGCGACCGCGACCACCGGCAGGCCGATGCGGGCCGCCGCGTACTTGGCGCAGTCGATGACCTTCCCGCCGCCGAGGCCGACCACGGCGTCGTAGCGGCCGGACTTCATCTCGTCGGCGAGCCGTACGGCGTCGTCCAGCGTGCCGCCGCCCACCTCGTACCAGGTGGCACCCGGCAGCTGCGGCGCGACCCGCTCCTTCAGCCTGGCGCCGGAGCCGCCGCTGACCGCGACGGCGAGGCGGCCGGAGTGCGAGATGCGCTGGTCGGCGAGGACGGCGGCCAGGTCGGCGAGGGCACCCGGGCGGATGTCCACGACGACCGGCGAGGGGATGAGCCTCGTCAGTATCGGCACGCGATCTCCCGTCCCCGAGCGAGGTCGTCGTGGTTGTCGATCTCGACCCAGGAGACGTCGCCGATCGGCTGGACGTCGACCTTGAAGCCGCGGTTCACCAGCTCCTGGTAACCGTCCTCGTAGTACAGCTGCGGGTCGCGCTCGAAGGTGGCGCGCAGGGCGTCGGCCAGCTCCTCGGCGGCGTCGCCCTC